>JAEVZU010000177.1 GCA_023392075.1 Bacillota bacterium
CCACCAGTTACGAAGATATACTTTACTGACATTGTTTTACTCCTCTCGACATGTTCATACGATACAATATATAGAAATGCAAAAAAAATTATATTTTAGGAATGTTGAATTATTCCTTGGTGCTCACTCGTTATATTTTATATATTGACATACTAAAGGTCAATATATAAGTCATATTTATTTTGAGCTAATTTCAACAAATTTAAATCACTAATTTAAGACATTTTATCTAAAATCGCAGTATGCTTCAACATTAAAAAAGAGGGGACTATCCCCTCTTATAATCAGCTATTGAAACAGGCTTTTTTCTATATTTATCTAATGGCAATTTCTTCAAAATAAATAAGTGATTTTCCATATTTTTATCTCCATAGATTATTATACCTTAAAATATCTGAATGTATCAAGTACTTTGTTTATTTAACCGTCTACTATTTTTACCCAAGCGGCAGTGCCTTAAAAAAGTAAAGATTCCTGCTCCCACGCAGGCTCCCAGGCTGTCAATCAGCACATCCAAAGGCTGCCCGCTCCTGCCGGCCACAAAAAGCTGGTGGATTTCATCACCTGCAGCATATAAAACACATATACCAATTACTGCAAAGAAGCTTTTCAATCCTTTCATGCCGCTTTGGCGTACGGCATTGAAGGTCAGAACCGCCAGGAGCATATAAGCACTGAAATGCGCTCCCTTCCTGACCAGATGGTTTAAGGTTCCGGAATCCATTTGTACAAATTTCTCCAGCGCCTTTTGTATCAAATCGGTTATACCAAGGCTCAGACCATTGGACTCCACAGCCACCTGCGACGATAATCTGAATATTAACAGCATCCAAAGCAATACCAGTATCCATGAAATTGTTGCTCTAATCTTTTTATTCATTATGCCATATACCCCGTTAAATAAAAAACGTATTATAAAAATCATATGTTTTTTATTATAGCATATTTAACTTGCTTCGTTACCCTCTATTAACAATTTAGAATACGTTTTTGAGTGGTTAATTTGCCCTGAGGCTGCTTTGAAGCTGCTTGCAAGGCACAAAGCCTTACTGCACGGCTTGCCTTGTCGCAAGCCAAATTCTCTCGCTCAAAAATCACCGACCTCACGCCGAGATATTTTGGCAATTTTCGAGGAGGATGGACGCAGCCTTGCTGCAATCCAGTCACAAAAAACTGCTGTCAGACCGGCTTTTATTCTTTCTCCGCAATAAAATAAAAATTCCAATTGCAACACAGATTCCAAATACATCTTTCAGTACATCCTGGATTCCCTCGCTTGCAAGCCCTGCACTGTTTCTTCCATAATAATGCATTTGATTGATTTCATCAATTACACTGATACCCGTACCGATAATAAATGCAGCAGGAATCCATTTGTGGCCTTTAATACCCAACATCCACAGCATTGCTGAAAAAATACACGTCAGCAAAAAGTACATGACCATATGCGCTAAATCCCTGACTATAATGTCAGCATTCTGAATGATATGCTCCGAATAGGAGGCTCCTTCTCCGACAATACCAACTGTTTCGGCTGCCCTGACCAGGTATTTTGTTACTGCCCTGCTCATATGTCCCGAATTTACGGCTGTCTGTGATGACATGAAAAATATGAAGCAAATCCAGCCCATAACTGCAACTGCAAAAATCATACCTGCTTTTTTGAACTTCATTATAAGTTAACTCCTTATTTTTTACAATAAAAAAACATATGACCGTAATCATATGTTGAAAATTATTGCACTTATGTTTATTTCCCAACCCTGTTAATTAGTATTACTTTCCTTCGACTACTCAGTCTATTTGCCATTCATATACTTTTTGTACATTTCTTTAAATCTTTCAATATCTTCATCTGTAAATTTATCTAAAGCTATTTTTTGAGCTTTGTCCTTTTCCTCTTCAGTGAGACCACCTGCCAGCATATCCTTTAACTCTTTTATATCATCGGTTGAAAGTTTCGACATAACTATTGTTGCCGCTGTCATTTTATCCTGGGCGGTAATTTTTTTCTTTATTTGATTTATCTTTTCAGCGGATAATTGTGATTTTTGCTGAGCACTATCGGATTTCCCCGTTTTTGAATCGAAACCTTCCGAGGTATCAGAGGAATTTGAGACATCTCCTCCCATACTTCCCAGCTCCGGCCCGATGTCATCCAGCAAAGAAAGACTTTCATCTATGGTCTCATTAACTATTCTATCCCCGATGTAATACATGCCTGCAAATATACCAAGGGCTACTATTAATAAAATTACTAAAGTTATCAAAATAATCTTTTTCATGCTTAACCTATTTCTTTTTCTACAAGATTTTGAATATATTAATATTATAGCATATATTCAAGTAATTATTTTTCATTTAAAGTTGTTTGGTACAACCTTTAGAATCTTCCCCACAGAATCGGGTATTCTTTCGGTATAACATCCCATTCCGAAGTAAAAGCTGCCATATGCCTCTTCAAAAGACCGTGCAAAGGTGTCGAAATCAAATCTCAATACTTCAGTCCATCCCTTATAATTTTCAGTTTTATACACTATATTTGTATATACTGTTTCTGATATTTTAATGTATGCCAAAACATACAAAAATTTGTCTCTTACCGCCATATCCGTTGGTATGGCTCCACTTTCGGGAAAAACTGCTTTTTCAGCCCGATTTATATCTTCTGAAAAGTAAAGTGCTTCGGAAATCCAGCTATTGTTATAATCATATTTTTGTGAGATATATGCCATTTTTCCAATTGCTGAAGTCGCTCTGTCAAGCCTGTAGTATTTATATGGTATTTGTGTTTCGGGCAGTATTTTGTCCCTGTATATCTTTATTGTAGACACTTTTGTACCGTCTATTACTACCGCCTTATTTCTGTAAGAATCTCCGCTTGCCAGAAATACTACGTCTATTGCGTACACTTTATTCTTAAAATTAATCAGCGTATACATACGATTGGATAACGGCCAATACGGCGGATCAGTATTAAGTGTTATTGGACTCCAAGTCTTGCCATAATTACCGGAACGATATAATACATTATCATCGTCCGATCCCGTGACAGTATATAAAATACCATTAGCTATTGCCATATCATATACGTGTATGGCTTTTGGAATATTTCTGTACTTCTCCCAGCTGCCTTCCGACAGCTTGTAGAAGTTTCCATAATCCCAGGACTCTCTCGAATCCAACCCCGGCAAATACAATTGTCCATCAATAATTTTATAATTTGAAAGCTGATCCTCGCTTGTGACATATTCTTTAACAAATGTTTGGCGCAAAATATCATAGCAGTATATGGGAATAGGACCTTCATAGGCATTGGGGCCGTAATTTTGACTATTTCCATGTCCAAGGTATATTTTGTTACTATAAACCTGCATATCCCATATATTGCGGGCATAGCCCTTTACAGAAAAAGGTATCCCCAGGTCTTCCACCCTTTCGGTAACATCTGTAATCCGGGCAGCTGATGCTTCATTTATACAAAATTTCACTTTATCAATTAACAAATAATCTCTATTGATCAAGCATAAAATCACACAGCAGAGGAAACCTGCAAACATCTTTCTATACATAATCTCAACTCCGAAATTATTAAAGATAGAACCAGTGGTCTGTAAACACCTAAAAGCTCACATATTGCCCGCGGTTAAATACCCGCAGAGTTTCGTTGTCATCCTTGTCAATACATACAGTATTGCCTCGTCCCCGCCGGCAATATATGTTTTAGATGTTACAGACCACTAGAACGCTTTGCTGTCTCCAAACAGTACAGGAATAGTTCTCAATATTATTTTGAAATCATACAAAAGACGTCGCTCACGTATATACTTCAAATCCAATCTGCACATATCCTCAAAACCTATGCTGTTTCTTCCGCTTACCTGCCATAATCCCGTAAGTCCGGGTTTTACAGACAACCTCAGATTGTGCCATGCTTCATACTGCTGCACTTCATTTTCGATGGGGGGCCTTGGGCCGACAAAACTCATATCCCCCTTCAATATGTTTATCAACTGCGGAAGCTCATCAATACTTGTTTTCCTGATAACCTTGCCAACTCTTGTAACCCTTGGATCATCTTTTATTTTAAATGCAAATCCGCTTACCTGATTTTTGTCTTCCAGTTCAACTAATTTTTTTTCAGCATCTGCAACCATTGATCTGAATTTATATATTTCAAAAGCCCGGCCCTTAAATCCATTTCTTTTCTGTCTGAAAAAAACCGTTCCCCGGGAGTCAGCTTTAATAATTATTGCAACAGTCAGAAAAAGTGGTGTCAGAATAATAAGTGCCGAGAATGATACAATAATATCAAAACACCTCTTAAAGAGCTCATAATAAAAGGGCACATTATCAAACAATGCCCTTTTTTCAATAATATTTTCTATTGTAAACTTATTATTTTTCATATTTTATTTTTCCTTTCAAACAGCAGGTCTTTTACAGATTAGATTTTACATGCCACTAGTGGTCTGTAACATCTAAAACGTATATGGCCGGCGAGGAAAATTTTTGCAGGATAAGGCGGAGGACGATGGCAATACTGTATGTATTGACAAGGAGGACAACGAAATCCTGCGAGAATTTAACCGTCGGCAATATATGACTTTTAGGTGTTACAGACCACTAGTACAATATTTTGCATATTGGGTACATAATTGGGAGTGAATTTTTCGAAAGGACAAGGCGGAGGAAGAAGGAATAATTGCTTTTCGACAACGCGGTCATCAGGAAAATCCGCCCAAAGGCTGCGCCCCGAATATACAGAATATTGTACTAGTTTTGAATTAAGGCTGCAGCGGAACTTCTCCAGTTATAAGGTTTGCTCACACTTGGAATAAAAATATTATTATTGTCTCCCTCCAAAATCTTTTCCGCATTGTTATGAAACAACATAACGGCAGACTCCTTTCCTGCCCAGCGCACCACACTATTGTATGCCTCCAGATACCACTTTGAATAATCTTCTGCGCAATGGGCATTTGAGGCAACCATATCAACCAGTCTCATCCGGATAAGTTTCTTCGTATAATCCCTTACTTTACTCCCATAAACACCGACGATACTGGCTGCATCTACCTGAATGTATGAACCCGCCTTAATAAGAGAAACAACACTTCCAAAGTTTCTTAACAGTCTTCTGTTCCTTTCAATATGCGCAATGACCGGCACTATTTTATGTAAATTCAACTCATAAACACTTTCAATACACTTGTCAGGTCCTACCCTGTATGGAAATTCAAAAAGCATTAATCCTGATTTATTCAAACTGGACTTTGCAGTGTTTATAAAAGGAAAATTTATCCCGGGCTCAATATATATTTCATAAGCGAGTTGGATATCCACATCATATGCCTTCGCTCTGTATAAGAGTTCCTGATAGTTATTCTCAACCCGCTCAAGATCATAAACAGTTTCATGGAAATGAGGAGACGCAATAATTGTTCTTATTCCTATACTATCCGCTTCCTTAAGCATTTCTAACGATTGTTCGATATTGGAAGGGCCATCATCAACACCAAAAATTATATGACTATGCACGTCAATCATTAATACCAAATCCTTTCACACTTTATATTTCATAATTATTTTTACAGATTAGGGATGATTAAATCTAAGCACTTACACTGCAGTCCGTCAAATTGGGATTCTTAAATTCTTCAACCAGTCTGCCGTCTTTTAGTTTAAAAATTCTTGAGCATATATTTAATGCACCTGGCCGATGAGTTATTACTATGCAGGTTCTCCTGGGCAGCATGTCATGAATACTCTGAAGCACTTTCATTTCGGAGTTTGTATCAAGTGAGGAGGTTGCTTCATCCAGTATCATAACCGGGCTGTTTTTCAGTATTGCGCGGGCTATGGCAATTCTTTGCGCCTGCCCCTCCGATAAGCCCAAACCCTTTTCACCCAGTGCCGTTGCCAGGCCGTCAGGCAATTCATTTATAAAATCCAATGCACATGAGGCTTGTAATGCACATTCCATCTGTTCCTTTGTGGCATAGGGTAAACCCGCTGTCAAGTTCTCGGCAATAGTTCCGCTGAAAAGTGTATTGCCTTGCGGAACATATGCTATGCACTCTCTGTCAGCCGCAGATATATTTATCCTTTGTCCGCTTAAATCTACAAATGCTACCTCGCCCGTATCAGGTTTTATTAATGACAATATCACCCTTATGAAGGTCGTTTTACCTTCACCGGATGGTCCCACCAGCGCTACTATCTCTCCGGGCTTAATAGTGACTGATACTTTTCTCAGTACGGGTTTACTCCCTTTGTAAGAGCAGGTTACATCTTTAAAAGCAAGACCTACTGCCGTATTCACAGGTAGTTTTTTAACTTCGGCAAGTTCCAGCGGAAGCCTTTCGAGCTCCATTAGTCTGGAAGCAGAGCCTATTGCTGAAATAACTTGGGGAAGTGTGCCCGACAATCCTATAAACGGTCCCTGTACCTGTTGAACCAACTGTAAAAAGGCGGTTAATGTGCCAAACGAGGCGGCACCAATACTTAACTTATATGCCCCCCAGCAAAACGCAGTAAAATAACCGGCCCAATATCCAAAGCCGAGCACCGTTCCGGCAGCTACACTGGTACGATTCCGCTGAATAATCCAATGCATTCTGTTGGTATGGAGCTTATCTATTTTTTCCAGGCTCCTATTCTCCATACAAAACGTCTTTACAACCAGAATATTTTCAATTGCTTCCTGAATAAAAGATTTGTAGGCACTTTCAGTCTCTTGAACTTTTATATGAAGCTCCTTCATTTTTTTACCCAGAATTCTGCTGAAGAGAACTGTAACCGGCCCGAGAGCAAAAGCTAAGAAGGCCAGGGTAGGTTCATATAGAAGCAATGTGGAAAATGCGGCAATCAATTGTACCCCAAGTGAAATTATGCCCGGGAGAGTACTTGCAACACAGGCTGCAATGGTACCCACATCACTTGACAATCTGGTCAATATATCACCGCTGTGATATTTGGTCAGATCAAGCCATTCGGTGGAGGCCACTCTGTAAAAAAGTGTCTGTCTCATGCTGTTTGACAATAATTCCTGGGTCTTAACGGTTATCATGGATGTAAAGGCTCTTACTGCCAGATTTGCAAGTATAATTCCTCCAAAAAGTGCGGCAAAGAGCATTGCTCTGGATAAAATTCCGGCAACAGCAGTATCAATTACATTTTTTGAGAGTATTGCAACCAAGACTCCACTGAGTGCACTAATGGCATTAAGAAAAATAATTAATATGATACTGCCGGTAAATTTTTTTGATTTTCTTGCAATCCAGCTTATATAATCCAATAATTTTTTAATTTCCTTATGTATTTTCACTTTTACACCTGCTGTTTTTTATCATCTTTTTTACATTTCCCAAAAATTTTATCAGCCTGAAAATATGGTGGCGGATAGGTATAATTTTCAGCCAGACCAGTGTTAAGTGCTTCAATACCGGCTGATCGCAGCTGATATTATGCCCGTTCCGCCTTACAGAATCAACCCTGGCCAATAACTGTTCAGGGAATATCGGGCCTTCAATCCACCCTTGTGCATCACCTATCATAAAGAATGTATTATCTTCCTTACGTTGTACTCTATGTAATACATACTCTCCCGTCACCCTCCGTACCAATACTATATCTCCCCTTTTTACAGCCTTGAAGTTTACTTTTGCCAGTTGGACACAATCCTTTTCCTCCCGGAGAAACGGATACATGCTCATTCCGGTAACTGTTATCCAAACTTTATTCCCTATATCAAGAATATCCTGTATAACAGGGAATATCTCTCCGGCCTTGACTTTTACTACTTCACACATTCATAAACCAACTCCATTGCTTTCTTTTCAGGTGTACACGTGAGTAAATATATGGGCACCTGCGTCAGAATTATGTCCAGCACCGAGTAAGCTTTCTCCATAAGTTCTGCATCAAAATAAGGCAGAAAAACTCTTGGCATTAAAAGGGGCAGAGCTTCTAAAGGAGATAATTTTACTATACTGTTTACGGGGGCCTGTTTTAAAACTACTATGGCTCCTATTGGCACCTGAATGTTTGCAAATTTATCGGAGGATCCGCTCCACGGAGTACCGCAAAGTGTCGGAACTCCGTCAAAAAACCGGATAGCCGGTGTATCGTCATTAACAACAGTCACTTCATTACCATGGTACTTTTCCCATAGGCATACATGTGTTGATTTCCCTGTTCCGGACGGTGCGGTAAATAAAATCCCCTTATCCTTCCAGGCTATTGAAGAGGCATGTATAACTATTCCGCCCATGCTTAAAAGCCTGTTTCTGAAAACTATGCCCATGAGCATGAATGAATAATATTCCATCCAATCTCCTATCTCTGCTGAATTTCCGGATTTATCAAATTTGATGTTAAGACATTTTATTATGTTACGGCTCCAATCCTTATTTATATCTATATGAGCCATAATTTCCTTATCATTTGTATCCATCCTGTATACATGAAAACCACCATTATCATCTTCTTTTTTCATCCATTTGACAAATTCATCAATAACAATTTTACCTTTAGGTTTTTCAATATAATTGCATCTCAGGGTTTCAGCAAATAAATCTATATTATCAGGTTTGCAATCTTCAAATACCTTTAGCCTGTTGATCATATACCTGTTGTCGCTACGTATAGCTAAATTGATACCTGCAATTTTATATGTATTACCAGTTTTCATAATGTCCCCTCGTTTTTATGGTTTGTGTGCAAAACATGTGGAGGGAGGTCTCATTTTGAGACATCCCCCCCTTTAATAACAGTATCAGGGATGCATGCCGGTCCATGTGGGACTGGAACAATGTCCGGTTTCATAGCATTTACTTCCCGGATTAGCCAAACATTCCTCAGTATGGAGATCAAAAAACTTGATAGCCGGTTTTTTGTAGCTTTTCATTACTTCACCTCCATTTCATAAATATGAGTACATCACCGATTACTAATTGGAAATACCAAGTGCTACAAGATCGGTACGATATTCCCATTCTCCGGTTGTTGGATTCAAAACCCATCCCTCGTTAGTGGGGCAGCTGCCGGTGCAAGTGTTCGCTAATCTCTCCTCGATTTTATAACTTATGCACTCCAAGTAAGGCTTGACATATTTACTCATTACTTCACCTCCTGAGTATATTTTTTATTGGAATATTTAATAATCAGCAGATTGTAAGGTCTGCACAATTATAGCCCTGCTACCTTTACTTGTAGTCTAATTTAACCGTCGGCAATATGTGACTTTCAGGTGTTACAGACCATTGGTGTTGTCTTTAACAAGGCCCTGTTTTTGGCAGTATTGCACAGGTAGGCTGCAGGTTTATCAAACGAACCTGTCTCTGTCATTAATCTGGCCGGGCAGGACATGCAGTAATCCTTAATATTGCATTGCTGACATTCTTTGCAGGCAGGAACCTCCATACAATCCTTTTTAAGCCTTTTCCAGGCTAAGGCGAAGCCTCCGTCTGCTATCTTCTCACAGGGTATGTCCAGGAGACCGCAGGGTGTTACGAAACCTTTCCAGTTTATCCAGAACCCGCATTTACCTGCCTGGCACTTGAACGCAGATTTAACAGTTCCTCCACCACCAATATTCTGCTCCTGTTTCAGAGCATTTATGGAAAGCTCTGAAATCCCCCCGGTTACATCGTTATTCAATTGCAGATTGTGCTGTTCTATCTCCATTTCATATCGGGCAGTCTGTTCCGGAGTCAATCTTGTTTCCAGCGGGTTATTTCCGCACCCCGGTCTTGTGGGTGATACATAATTTACCACTCCAAGTCCGCTTCCAAAGCTTTTGGCAAGTGCCTTCAGCTGCCTGAATTCTCTGAAATTGTCCTGTACGGCGGTTGTTCTGATGCTCACAATAATATTTTCATTCCTTAATGCTTCCACACCCCTGATGGTTTTCTCGTAGCCATCTCTATGCCCGGTTACTTTCTCATAGGTTTCGGGAGATGCTCCGTAAATTGATACACATACCTTTGAAGGGGGAATCCGCCCAAGCCATTTTGCCTTTTCTGCCGTTATAAGGCTGGCATTGCTGTAAACGGTTATGTTAAAACCCATTTGGGAATATGCCTCATAAATTTCTTGAAAATCGTTCCTTAAAAATACCTCTCCGCCTGTTAACGTCAATAAAAATAATCCGGCATCTCTGGTTTGCTCTCCTATCTTTATCCATTCCCTTGCATCAAGCTCGGTTGAAAATGCCTCTTTATTGTTTGAAGAGTGGCATACATAACACATTTTACAATTAAAGTTGCATCTGGATGTAAGTTCAAAAGCAGCAGAGACGGGTATTCCCCCTGCAATTGCATTCATTGAAATTCTATTGTTTATTTCGGCCCAACCAGCACACACTTATTCCAGCCCCCCAATTTATTAATCAATTAGATTCCTTAGTTTCATACTTTCGATAAATTCTTCTATATCCTTTCTTGCAGTCTCAGGGTCAATATCATATTCATTGATTATATGTCCGACAAGCTCATTTTCAGACACTTCATTCTCCATTTTATTCCACAGAAATGCTCCGCTTTCGCTCAATGTTATAATTCCATTGAACTCAACCACTCTTTCACCCAGAGGAACAACTACCGCCTGACCTGCTATCTCACGCAGCATAAATCCGCTTTTAACCTTCATACCTTTACCTCACTTTGCTTAAATTTTTTTGTCTCTATCTTCTGTTTCTTCTTCCGAAGAATCCTCCGAACCAATTACCAAATCCTCCCCCAAAGAAGCCTCCATGAGGATTTCCCCAATTTACCGGCGGTTTAAAATCAAAATCACCCCTGCCTGAATCGTCTGATCCGGAACAAGCTATTCCTTCCTCAGTCCGAATCTTAATAAATGTGAATTCCGGTTTTACATAACTTTTCATAGCTACCTCCTTAAACTGATTTCATTTTAAATTAAGCCAGAGTAAAAGAGCATTCCGTTCCCTGGCTCTTTCTGCCAGATATTCGTTCAGAAAGATTTCCTTTTTGGCTTTAAAGTTAAAATCCTTTCTTGTTAATCCATAGGCTATCCTTTGGAGCCATGCCAAAGGCAATAAATGGGGATACGCTTTTAAATAGGAATAATAGGGCCTATTGGATAATTTTGCACAGGATGGAAACAGTATCATAACTGCATTAACGATTTTATTTTTTTGATATTTTTCTTTATTGCCGATATTTTTCATGATGGTGTTGACCGCAGTCCTGTCAATATCATACTGGCCAAATGCACCACCCTTAAGAATATCATTGACAAGGCTGTCAATCTGTTCACATTGAATCATTTCGTCACACTTTAAAGCTTCAGGTATATCAATTCTGAAAAGCCGGCTGCAAACTTCAAAAACAGCAAGTAAAAACTGATTTATGCCAAACTTCACCGAATTGTCGGCAACCGTTTCCCAATTTATCATATCTTTCTTCGCTTGATAAACCACGACAAAATCACAAAGCTGTCTTAACCCAAAACCTTTATATATCAAGTGGGTGGCCATATGTATACACAAATGCAGAATTTGCATATCCCACGACAGTATATTTGCGTTTGAATTACCCAAGGGTACTTCAAGCAGGTTTTTCCATATCTCCTGATAGAATAAATTGTTATTTTTAATAAACTCATACTCAGATAAAATTCTGTGAAGCTCAATTGGTACAGTGTTTTCCCTGGCAAATTCCATATGTTTGGCATTTGTATCGTTAATAATTCTATAACCAAGCAGCAGCAACACTTCTGATGCTTTCTGCATGTCTTTTTCATGTACCAGTATATCCACATCTCCCATGTTGCGTAATTCAGGACTTGGATAACACTTATTTATAGCCATCCCTTTCAATACTATAAATGGAATTCCAGCTTCCTTTAATGCATTGCACACCTCACCAATCCACATTTCGTATGAATACGACGTAATACCGCAAGCCATGGCTTCAATATTCCACTTCTCCAGGATTTCCGGGCAGGGCCTTTTTTCGGAATCTATTTTTTTTACAACAGGATATATAATCGTGTGAATCCGGTGTGCTACCGCTTCATCATAAAGGAAATTCCAGTCAATATATCTGATTCCGTATTTCTCCAAACATTTATCAATTTTTATTTCATTATTTGTCAGAGCTGAATAAAGCAGCTCAATTAAGATTTTGTGATTTGCCTCCACTTTTTAACCCCCTTTCTGTTTTCCTGCCGGCTTTGCTCAAACTTCTATAAAGGTTTTTTGTTTCAACAGCTATTCTGTCCCAGTTATATTTATGCAGGATATAGTCAGATGCCAGTTTCCTGACATTTTCTACTTTGTTTTTATCCTTTATGAGCATTTCTATTTTATTTGCCAGGTCATTAACATCAGATTTTTCAAAACTATAGCCCATTGTCCCTACCACATCGGTATTTTCTGTGATATTACTTACGAGACAGCAGTTGCCATAGCTCATTGCCTCCAGAAGGCTGATCGGAAGCCCTTCCACGTCTGATGGAAGAACATAAAAATAAGCGTTGCTGTATAGCTCCGCCAATTCTCTGTCTTTAACAAAACCCGTAAATATTATATTTTCATTATCCTTACTCAATTCTCTCAGCTGCCGGCCGTAATCACTGCTGTGGCTCAAACCTCCGGCTATTACAAGTTTTTTATCCGTTTTTACTCTTTTAAATGCTTCTATAAGATAATGTGCACCCTTCTCCGGAACTATTCTGGCAAGAAATAAAATATAGTCATTATAGTCCAATTGGTACTTTTCTTTTATTATCATCGGATTTATCATATCGGACCGTTCAACACCATTGGGAATATACACCGCATCTTTCCCATATTTTTCTTTATAATACTTAAGCAGATTTTTTGAAACGCTGATCAGTTTATGTGAAAATTTAGCTGTTGCAAATTCGCCGAATTTGAGATAAGCCGAAGCAATCCTTCCCCATTTTCCTCTCTGCCAATCCAAACCGTGCACGGTGCAAACAACCTTTTTGCCGAAAATTCGAGGAAGGAATGAAAGTGTGGAAGGACCCAGGGCGTGATAATGAAATATGTCACAGTCCGACAATAATGCATGTATGGTCGAAGTAAACGTATGGGTAATAGCATCCAGATGCTTTGTGTTTATAAATGGTGTAAATTTTAATGTAGCTCCGCAATATTTTTTGTCCTTTGCTTCAACATCGCAGTAGTTTTTCCTGCAATAGACCTGGACTTCATAACCAAGGCAGACCAGCCTTTTAGAGATCTCTTCAACATGAATCTCAATCCCACCCGCCCTTGACGGAATTCCCTTCTGTCCTATCATCGCTATTTTCATTTTCTTAAATCTCCCTTTGTTTCCGGCTATTTGTATTGTATCAGCTGATCTTTTCTAAATTCAGTTCAATCGCAGCTTACAGACATATTTAACAATTTTATCTATATAATTCCGTTTTATATATATAAATTCGGTTGTTTTTCTTAATAACACATAAAACAAAACATTGGGAATCAACCCGCAAACCAGTATTTTTACGATAAATCCTCCCAATGTAATAACTGAAATCCATTCCGTAAGAATATATGCTGCCGCACCTGAAATAATCGTGAGTATAAAATACTTCAGCTGCTTTTTAAAATATTCCGTTGAATTCTTTTTGAAAAAAATTCTATACAGAATTAGCGGTTCATACCAGAAATTTGTAACCAGCCTGGCAACAGGTGCAGATATCAAAATTCCACCCAGGCCTGCCAGCTTGCCCAGTAATACTGATAATATAATGTTTAATGCCGATGTTATCATAAATACATATTTTGTGTGGTTAAAAAGACCTACACTGTCTCTGAAAATCCAAACGGGATTAATAATGCCTAATATGTAAAAATTGAGAATAATTGCCCCAACCGTTAACCTGTCAAGTATATATTCCCGGCCTATCCAAACCGCAATAAAATCGTTAAACAAAATAAAAAGTGTAATTGAGGCAAAGCCGGATATCCAAAAGGCTATGAAATTCAGTACATTAAAAATGCTGCATTTATGCTCAGTATCTGCAGATATATTAAGGTTTCCTATACTGGCATTCACCGATGAGAAAATTATATTAACAAACAATAACAGTGCAGTAATAAACATGCCATAGTTT
This sequence comes from Bacillota bacterium, assembly GCA_023392075.1. GTDB lineage: Bacteria > Bacillota > Clostridia > Acetivibrionales > DSM-1351 > Ruminiclostridium. The sequence continues at coordinate 14,116 of JAEVZU010000177.1, forward strand.
GAATAATATCCCACCCAAACAGTTCCTATCATTATGGAAATCATTATATTGGTAGAATTGTTAAGCAATACTCCTCCCAGCTTGTAGAGAAATAGCGATTTAATATTATCAAAAATGACCCGTCTTTCATTTTTATCAAGAATATCTTTGTATGTAATATACGGATACAGCTTTACCGCCTTCTTTGAAATAAAATAATTATTGCCTAATGTACATAGTATTTGCGCTGCCAGATAATATAAAAAGTTATGAGTAACAACAAGCAATATGGATTGAAGAATAAACTGAACTACGTAAAAGGCAAAGTAATAAATCTTTGTAATATACATTTTCTGATCCGCATTGACAATTGATGCCCTGTAGGAGAATAGATACGAAAAAACCGTATTACATAAATATAAAACATAATATATAGTTATATTTGCTACTATTCTTTCGGTATTGACCAATAACGGCAGAAACGGAACCAGTAAAAGCCCGGCAACCGTAACAACCCCCGCAACAATATGATACAGCTTCCTATAGTATTGCATTATAGCCGCAACTTTGGATTTGTCTTCCAGGCTTAACGGCCTGTAGAGTGCATACATTATTGCATTTCCAATGCCCAGTTCAGCCAGTGAAAGAACAGTTAATATATTGTTGAACAATCCGTTTATTCCAAGGTATTCCACCCCCAAAGTCTTGATAAATATTGTCCGGGATATAAAATTAAGAAGTGTTATCAATACCTGGTTGGCAATTCCTACTGAGATATTCCTCATTGAATTAAATGTTCTTGTTTCCCTATACATAATACTGCCGTATTTTTTATTATATTGAATAAAGCTTTTTATACAACCACCTTCCCATCATTCAGCAGCCTGGTAATTTGCGTGAACCTGTATTTAACAAACTGATTATCATAACTGCAGTTTTGAAGTGAATACAATTCAGGAATATACTTTTTTATATCCCGGTAGTCATCTAAAAAACGGATATAATTCAAATTGCTTATCCACTCATAAACACCCTTGATCTTATAGTTATAATTGCTGAGAGCAATACATGGTGTTTCGGTAATTGCACAAAAAATCATGCCGTGCAGCCTGTCTGTGATAACAAGCCGGGCACTCTTAAATTCAAGGAATTTTAGTTCAAGTTCCTTGTTTCGCCGGGTTAAGGGTAAATTATTACACCCGCTTAGAGTGTCGGTGTATCTGATTGAATCGGTATACTGCCTGCAATATTCAATAATTTCTTTACTTTGGGCATGAGTGAGGCTTTTTTCAACATCATTTCTCAGACATATTAAAATACCGTCCCGTTTAAACCGGGGACTGGCTCTGTTCAAATAAAGTACGGCATCCGGTTTTAAATAAACCTTGTTGCATGGATATGCATTTTTCATTATTTCATAGGAATACTTTTCCCGTGCGATGATATGCAGATCATTATGAGCAGAGTATATGCTCTTGGATTTCTCGAACTCTCGCTTTCCGTATTCACTGTCTCCGTAGAATATGGTCTGCGGCATTATAACAATCCTGTTATGAGGGAATTTTTTTATAAAAAGGCGGATCAGTTCCTCATAAAAGAACCACTCAACCCCCATACTCCCACCACCATTAATTAAAATAATGTCATTTTTATTTATAAATCTTTTAATACTTTTTAAATGCTTAAGGTACATATCGAGTGTAATCTCGTATATTTTATAATTACAGAGTTCTGATTCCAGAAATTCCATGGTTGCAGCTGCAATTGCGTGATCTCCAAGATTGGAATGTTCCGGTGTCCCTATCAAGTATATTTTTTTACCGGCTTCTCTATTTTTATATGTCCGGTAATTTTTAAAATACCCATACATACTTATAAAGTATCTGAATATTTTTCTGGCTACAGGCTGAAATGCCGGGGGTATTATTTTCCTTCCTATTTTTACAATCTTCAAGAATGGTCACCTCTGTTTATGTCTCTCTGATGGTTACAAATAAGTTAAACTGTATGTACAGATTTCATTACATGGTTTTGGATAGACATGTTATATATCCCGATAAGCGTACCTATATATTTATCTATGGAAAATTCGTTGATTTTTTTAATACACCGGCTTGAAAACTTTTGGAGCAGTTCCTGATTAAAATATAAATAATTAATTTTTTCAACCAAATCCTCCACATCTGCCGGATTGACCAGTAACCCATCGCTTCCTTCATTGATCAATTCGGGTATCCCTCCCATTCTCGCCCCGATAACGGGAGTTCCATACATCTGGGATTCCAGTACAGATAAAGGGCAATTTTCATAGCATTCGGATGGTAAAACGGAAAACAGTGCCTCGCTTATATATTTTTTCAACTCCTCTCCCCCCTTAAAACCCAAATATAATATATTTTGAATACCAGCCAATTTTTCCTCCAGTTTGCCGGACCCGGCAAAGACAAATTTTATGTGCGGCAGCCTTGAGCAGGCCTCTATGAGCGTGCCTATTCCTTTTTCAGTTGTTATTCTTCCGAAATACAGAACGTAAGGTTTCTTGACACCGCCTGTCTTGGACCTTTCGTCCACAAAATTATGTAATACCACAAATTTTTCGGCAGGAAGGCCCGCATTCATTTCAAAAATTTTATCTTTTAAAAACTTACTGGGAGATATGAAATAATCAATCAGGTTATATGTTCTCAAATTCTTGTATATAAAGCTTTCGGTGGCTCCCATAATACTTTTGGCATAAGAATTATCAATACATTTTTGTGCAATACAATTCCCGAACTTTCCATCTCCGCACTTCTCACATATCCTATTGTAAATATTATTGAATAGCTTATGGTTGGGGCAGACAAGCTGGGGATCGTGAAGGGTTTGCACCACGGGAATGTTATATTTTCTTATGGCATACAAAATAGACGGTGTAATCTGATAATTGTAATTATTGAGGTGAACTATATTGGGTCTGAAATTGCGTATTACTTTATCAATTTTCTTATTTGCCTCAAAAGAATAAATAATTTTTAGAGGATACAGACCCTTCTTTAAAACATTACCGTTAAAATCAAGATTTTTTATGCCCAGTCCCAAACTGTTTCCTGCTATATTTCTCGGATCTTCCATACCAAAGAATTCAACTTCATGCCCTAATTCTCTCATCCGGTTGAAAAGCTTAAATATGTATGTCTCACTACCGCCGTTATTAAATAGAAATTTGTTGACAACCAGTATTCTCATGTATTACCCCTCTGTATTTTATAAGTTTTGCCGGAACTCCTCCTACAATTGCATAATCCGGTATATCCCGGTTTACAACTGCGCCGGCAGCAACAATACACCCGTTTCCGATATTAACACCATCCAGAATAAGGGCTTTTGCTCCTATCCAGCAGTCTTTACCTATTTTTATTCCTTCTCTTGTTGCTCCCTGCATTCTGATAGGCCGGTACCTGTCCTCAAAACAATGGTTCTCCGAATGAATACTGACACCGGGTCCAAAAATAGTATTTTCACCAATACTTATACTGCCCCTGACAGCAAAAAAAGCATTTGGGGATATGCCAACATTTTCTCCGATTTCAATGCCTTCACCCAATTCTCTTATAACCCCTGTACACTCAATGATACTATTTTGTCCTATGGAAACATTTCTTCCTATCCTCACTCCGGTTCTGCTCAATGCATTAATAAAAACATAATCTCCAAGAATTACATTTTTATCTAAAAAGAGCTTATTTCTACATTTTATTTTTACTTTTTTTCCGCAAAACAGTATCCCTTTACATTTCTTTATTCCTATTCTTTTAAAAAAACCTCTCAGGACCTGCATTCCTCTGTCTAACAATATAACGGCAAGATCAGCAGCACTTATTCCACTGTCTACCTCATATTTTTCACCCTTAAGTTTTGAGATAATATTTGAGATAAAATCGATCAATTTTTAATACCTCCCAATAGGAAAATTTGCTGCGCACCTTCAGTTTTTCGTTATCCCATAAAAAGTTATCCGCAAATTTTGCGCAAACTATTTCCTCAATCAGAAAAAATCAAGCAGGATATGATTTTTTAGTGTAATCGTTTTTAGCCCTCTCATCCAGATTTATGAATCCGTTCTCCTTTAAACTGTAACTGCCCGCCAGTTTATGCTTCAATACCCATAAGGCCGGTATCCAGATTTTCTGTTTCATTGCAGGAGCAACACTGCCTATCATCCAGCAATTTTTCGGACATTTTTTTACCATATTCCTCACTTCTTCGGCTTTTGGTGAATTCCATATTTCATCCCAGTCTTTTTCATGCAGGTTTCCCATTGGCATTTTTACCGTACTGCCGTTACATGGCAGCACATCGCCAAACGGATCGACAAAAAAGCCGTTGCTTCCCATATTGCATGGTAAATATCGCCTGTTGCCGTAAATGTAATTTATTAAGCCGTGATTAAAATATGCTCTGAACCATTTTTTTGGAGATTTGGATTTGAGCATTTCATTGATCAGATCTTCAAATGCTTTTGCTACCTTATATTTGTCATCTATCTTGTTATCAGTCTTTCTGAAGTAAAAAGAGTTATGTAAAGTAGCTGTAGCAAATTCCATCCCCAGTTTATCTGATAACCCGTATAGAGGAAGAAGGTCCTCTGCGTTCATTTCCTGTACCGTACATCCGAAGCCTACATCTCTATGCCCCTCGGCTACAAGCTTTTTCAGCGTTCCGTACCCCATTTGGAACCCTTCAGGTATTCCCCTGATCTCGTTATTTGCCTTTTCAAGTCCCTCAATGCTGATCCGTATTCCTATATCAGGGTACTCCCGGCACAATTTCAGTATCCTGTCGGTAAAGTAGCCGTTTGTTGATATAACAATTCTTTTTGTTTTTTTGTAAAGTTCACCGACAATTTCATTAATATCTTTCCGTATGAACGGCTCCCCGCCGGTAATATTTACAAAAGACATTTCAGGGAGCTTTCCGATTATGTCCAATCCCAATTCTTCCTCCGGTTTGCTCGGATCCCTGAAACAATCACACATATTACATTTGGCGTTACAGCGATAAGTTATGATTATGGAACCGTATAATGTAGCTTTGCCCATGCTAAACTCCCTCACTTTCATATTTCCTATACCAGCGGTCTGCAACATTAATTCATACATTGCCGGCGGTTTAAAATTCCCCGCCGGCCAGCATACATTTCAGATGTTACAGGCCACCAGGATTTTTAATTTTATAAAGGTTAACTTTTAAACCTGTAAAAAGTTTTTTTGATATAAAATGAAGCTGGCATATAAGATTTATGCTTATTCCGCACTTCAGGAAGTATAATGCCAACTTCTCAGATTTCCTCACGGACCGGCTTTGCATAGCTACACTGTAATAATTTAAAACATCCGTCTTTAATTTATCAAGAATCTGAGGGCATTTATTTTTATGTATGCCCACTTCGTATATAAGCCATAGGCCGCATAGAACAAAATAGGTTTGTGATTCCCTGTCATAAAGTCCTCCCTTGCTTTCGGAAAAATCAACAATCTTCCTGCATTGTTCAATGAATTGTATTTTTTTTTGATTGAAACCTGAGTTCACAATGCTCCCGGCCCTTTGGACATAATAATATTTAGGCTTACTCTCATATATTACAGCTTTTGAACTGTCCAAAAGCTTATACATTATGGCAATGTCCTCAAATAACTCATTTTCCGGAAACCTTATTTTATCAAAAAGATGTCTTTTATAAAGCTTATCCCAAACGTAATTCTCAAATTGCTTTGTACTCAACAGAGTTTTTATAGCCTCCTCATTGCTCATGTATCTGCATATGCCATCCGGTTTTGTATGACGTATTCGTCCGTCACCATATGCAAAATAAAATGAGCATATGGATACATCGGCCTTATACTTTACAAGATTTTCATACAGAAATTCGTACATATCAGGGGCAATGTAGTCATCTGAATCTACAAATCCGATGTATTCACCTTTTGCAGCATCCAGACCGGCATTTCTGGCAGATGAAAGACCTCCGTTTTTTTTCTCAATAATTACAATACGGGAGTCCTTTTCTGCATACTCCCGGCATATATGTCCGGAATTATCGGTTGATCCGTCATTTACAAGCAGGACCTCAAAATCCCGAAATGTCTGAACCAATATATTATCCAGGCACCTTCTTAAAAATTGTTCCACATTATAAACCGGAACTATTATACTTATTTTTGGCATTCCGAATCACCTTTCCTGTAGTTATCTGGGAATTTTCCGTTGAACTTATGCGTTATGATTGTAAAAGCAATCATCCGCCGCAATTTGCGGTCTTGCCTGGCTTACGGCTATTCCTATAATCATAAAAAGATTGACACTGTAGTAATTGACGAAGCTTGATTCCGAAGTACTGGATATCAGCAGGTAAACAAAAGGTATCAAACAAAAGAGCAGTATATTCAAATCAATTCTATGCAGCTTCTTTATTAATAAGGAAAATTGTATAATTATAAGAGTAAACAGAAATAATCCCATATATCCGAACTGTCCTATTATCATAGGCCAAAAAGTATCAGAAATGAAGAATGGATTATTTTTTGTCAGTCCCCAGGTACTGCTCATATTATAAATATCATATAACGGAGAATAAACCGCTCCTGAAATATATGACCCAAAGGTACCAAATCCAGCACCAATTGGGAAATACTCATTTGCAACCTTAAAACTGGTTGAAGTAAGCAGATTTCTCGGACTATCCCCGCTGTCGAAATAATATACGTTAATTTGAGGTATTATACAAAAAACTACTAGTATTACTGCTGCTATAAGAATAATACCTTTTAAATTTTTAAACTTTTTCACCGGAATTAAAAAAACAAGATAAACAAGTATCATCCCAATTGCTTTTACACGGAAAGTGCTGGCGCATACAAATAATATTTGTAATAAAAATAGGTAATCGGCCAGCTTGTTCTCAAAAACCAGGGTTAAATATGAAAGTGTAACCACACAGAATAAGGCCAGATATGTAGGGTGATAAAAAAAAAGTTTTTCAGAATACATGAAGTATCTTTTATCCCCCTTCGGAAAAATATTAAATGCAATATCCAAAATAGTCAGAGAGAAAGTAATAGCTGTAATTGCCATGAAAATTTTCCGTATGTACCTTTTAAAGTCCATCAATATGATATCTCCAAAACATATCCTTGCAAAAAAGTATCCACCCAAAAATTTGGACACTATTATTAAATCGGTTATTGCTGCTGTTAAACCTTGAAATTTGTATACCATGGAGGATATCATGCCGGTTGCCAGAAAAATTATATACAAAAGAATGATTATTTGCTCCTCTTTATATAACTTTTTATTTTTGTAAATATATAAAATAAACACCGCCGGCAGAAATGCAACTCCTACAAGTTCATCAATTGACCTGAACACCGTAAAATACTGCTGTATCATATCTTGATACAGCAGTAGAAGTGTTATGCCTGTAAAGAGAAAAAACGACTTGTTCCTATTCCGTTCATAGAATAAACTATTCATATTTTGCCCCTTTATTTATTAATGAGCCCTTATCCTGGTTTTGCCTGCTGATGTACAGATTGAAATCCCCCGGATAATATTTATCTCCTTTCCAAAAACAAAATAATTTCCGACTGTCCTGAAAATATTTATTTTTTGAGAATATTAAGCCATCAGATCCGTTGAATCTGGTATCAACATAGATAATGGAAAACTTCGCATCCCGGATAATATTATCTGTCATTATTAATTTTTCCACCTGTGCCCCGTTTGGATACAGACAAATATGAACCCCCGATGGGTCCGGCCTTTCCTTGTGCCCCCATCCGCCGCCGGCATTGCTGCAAGTATTTTCAGTAAACAGAATATTAGATGTATAAGATTCTGCAGGTGAATTCCAATACTCAAAACTATATTCGCAGTTCCGGATATTGTTTTTCCTGTATGTAATATTGTACTGTTTTTTTACCTCTCCGCTGTTCTGATTGGTTACTCCTGCATCATATATCTCCCATATATTGCAGCCCTCAACAAGATTATTATAAGCTTCACCCCAGAACTCAATACCGTTTCCATATCTGCTCTGCCTCTCATCCGAAAAAAAATCTCCGCCCCCAATATAGCTGATATCACAATTTCTTATGGTGATATCATGTGTGCTATACCCGCCAATAGCGTGTGCCGCCCCGTATTTTAATTCCAGTCCGTCATAGGTAACATAGCTCTTATTGGACTGATTGACTATATATTTGTTTACGGCACATTCTATACTGTTATATTTTTTTGAGGGATTTTCATATGAAAACAATAAGACACTATCTTTTTCGGCGTTATAAAAAAACTGTCCCTGACTTTTAAGCTCACTCTCTGCCCAAACCTTTTGACCGCATTGAAAATTATCAAATATGATATTTCCTATATCCAGTTCCCCAGCCGCTGTTTCCCAAATGTTCATAGAAATCTGTTCCCAGCTGCTCTCATTGCTTTTATCTATGGAACCCAATATTACAGGTTTGTTTTTGCCTGTTCCATAACCGGTATACTTTATATTAAGCTTTATACTTCCGCTCTGTGGAATCAACTGGCCTCTCCAAGCATCACCCTTTTTAAAGCAGATGATATCCCCCGGTTTGAAATTATAATTGTTAACTTTTTCGAGACTCTTCCACGGAGACTTCTTGCTAAGACCGGAATTGTTATCATCTCCGTTATTACTTACATAATAATGTGTGTAACCAGAAAACTTAATTCTATATAAAAAAAATATGACAGTTATAGTAATTATAATGATTATTAGTATTGCATTTCTTTTAGACATTTATGTTCTCCTCTGGCCTTGTTACATTAAACAGATTTACACATAACCGGTTTTCCATATTTGAAATAATTAGATGCCGAGAATAGCTTTCTATAAAATCTCTTGCTGGATTTATTAAGAACTACTCCTAAAACATTTGCATTTATTGCATTTAATTGAGCCTGTGCTTTTCTGATATCTTTAATTGTGGTATGACCCATTTTTGCCACCAGAATTGTGGCATCCGACTTTTCCGAAACAACAAGTGCATCAGTGTTACATTCAAGCGCAGGAGTGTCAATTATCACATAATCATACCCATTACAGCCTATTTCAAAAAAAGTTCTCAAATTCTCACAACACAATAATGCTACAGGGTCGCCAAAGTACTTCCCTGAATCCAGGAAATACATATTTTCAATATTTGTCTTGCATAGGGTATCATTAAGTTCCACGTCACCTTTTAAATAGTTGGAAATACCATAGGATACCGCATGATATGACATTTTACCGTCCGTATCTTTTTTTCTTAAGTCAAGATTGACTAATAAAGTCTGTTTACCAATTCCGGCTAAAGCAATTGCAAGTGCTGTGCAGAAGGAAGTTTTTCCTTCTTTGGGATTGCAGCTTGTAACTGTTATGGTTTTAAAGCTCTTATCCTTTTTGAGCATATACAGTTTACTGATAAGTATGGAGTACGCGTGCTGAAGAATATTATTATCCTGGGCTGTCCCGGTAAAAATCTTTGTTTGCATAAATCAATCTCCTTTTTGAATAACAGCTATGTACCTAATGCTCTGTTGATTTTATACTGTACTTTGGTATGACTGCCAGCATTGGAAGTTTTGTAAAATGTTCTATATCCTCTGCAAACCTTATTCTGGTATCAAAAAAATCCACAATGTAGATTATTATTACTGCTGTACCAAGACCAATCAGCAGACCCATTAATATTTGCTTTAAGTTATCGGGCTGAACCGGAGTTGAAGGAAGCTCCGGTTCATCTATAATACCGACTATATCTGTCTTTGTCAGTTCCTCAAGGGTCGAAATAAAGCTGTTGGAAACAGTTTGTGATACCTTTTTGGCTTCTTCGGCATCAACTGAAACTGCTCTTATGACAACTATGCTGGAATTATCCTGTGAACTCACGCTTATCATACTCTTCAGCCGATCCAGACTCATTTTCATGTCGCTTAACTTCTCGTATGACATTTCAATGACCTTTTTACTTTTGATAATATACTGATAGTCGTTTGACAACTGCCTGTTGGTAAGAATATCCTGATAATCTATTTTGTCCTGAATTTTATCTGGACTGCCTTTCGAAAGTGTAAATATCTTTGTATCCGCAGCATATACAGGTACAGTTCTGTATCCGTACATATATGTAGCTATTCCCAACCCGATTACACCCATTAAAATAACCAGCCAAAACATTCTTAAAAAAGTATGTAAAAACCTTTTTAATTCCATATTGTCCTCCGTGTTTTATTAAGTATCCCGGCTTAATTTGTTTAGCTGCTACATCCTTCCGGTTCCAAGGTTCTAATTATTTTAGCCGGCACTCCTGCTACAACGCTGTTTGACGGAATCGAGTTTATGACCAGCGCATTGGCCCCTACCTTAACGTTATCACCTATCATAATATCTCCCAAAATAATTGCACCTGTTCCAATGAATACTCCATTGCCTATAACAGGAACCTGTGTCTTCCCCCTGCCGCCAATTGTAACATTATGCAATATTGTTGCTCGTTCGCCTATTACAGCATCACCGTGAATAACCACTCCCAAACCGGAGTGTAGAAATTCTGAATCTTTGCCGATTTGAGCCGTATAGGGGATAATGGCCCCAAGAATGATTCTGATAAAATAATAAATTAATTTGGGGAGTACCGGGATTTTTAATAAATACAGCTTCCGCTCAATTTTATATAATTTATAAATTATATTGGTGTTCACCTTTCTCTCCCCTCCTAAGCTGAACTAAAATACTGCAGAATATCCTATCAAATTCTTGAAAATTGCGTGCTTCGCCATCCTGAACAGAAAATCCTGTTCCGTTACATTATTTACTCAATATATCCCCCATATCTACCTTCCGCGCCGAAACAGCAAAAGGTTTTTCCGGAATCCTCACGCAGATTGAACCAATGCTACACTAAGTTCTACAAGTCTGGGTTCATTCATTAGATTCAGCAGTACTTTAACTCTGCCCTTTCTTTTATCAACGGACTTGATGGAACCCTCCATACCATACAACGGCCCATCAATAACCATTACTTTTTCGCCTGTAACATATACTCTGGAATACCCGATAATTTCACAGTCGCAAGTCAGCCTGCTTATAACTTCAATTTCACTTTTATGAATCTGCAGCGGACCGTCCTTATCCCTCAGGAACCTGATAACCCCGGGTATATCTCGTACTAAATCATAAATGTCATCGCTGATTATCCCACTTAAAAGAATATATCCCGGAAACAGTGTCCTGATTTTATCCTCCCATTTGCCATCCTTCCGTTCCTTTAACCTTCTCTTTGGAACTATTGCCCTCAGCCGGCCCTGCATTCTGAAATTGATTCTGGCTTTGACCTTATCCTCTTCACCTGTAGCTACAAACACTGCATACCAATTTACTTCATTTTCATACATCATAATTCAAATTTGCCGCACCCCACATAGATATTGAAATATTTGCTAATTTATTCCTGCTAATTTGAAATTATACTCCTCCCCGAAATTTTGTAAAATTAAAACCTTCGCCATTTCCCGCTCCAAACATCAAATATTCTACATAATTTAGTAAATTAACGTATTAATCCTTGTTATAATTAGTTATCCGCTGTAATTTATTGATATAAAATAATCAATATTCCTTTTTGCATTTTTATACATTTCCGATATAATAATTTACAGCATAACTTAAATGCGTACTGCAAAAAGGGAGTATCGATAACTGCTTTTTAAGCAGTTTTTCGATACTCCCCTTCTTTTTATCCTGTACTTATTCCAGTTTTCTTATTACTTTATCAGCTGCACCGCCTTTGAATAAACCGGATCCTTGATCACCTTCATAGCTGCGAGCCGGTCGTTCAAAAGCTTTTGAGTGCAATAATCCAATACGCCGTAACTGTAAACCCTGTTATCCTTCTGGAATTTCTTTATAGCAGAAACAGTCTTATTGTCAAGAATCATATCCGGCTCATCCACATCATATTTCATAAGCTTTAAGATATGTTCCGCAATATATACATCAAAATAATTTGATCCGGGTTTTGGTTTTACCGTCAAAGTCAATGGATCAATCAGGTTTACCGGTATGTTGCTCCCGGTCGGTTTCTGATCCGTAACCGTAACATTTGGCTCTATACCCTTAAGGTCTATACAATCCCCATTAGGAGTGTAGTACAAACCGGTGGTCATTTTGGCCCAGCCTGCAAGCTGCGAATCATCAAGCATATAAATAAATTTACTTGCATTAACCGACTTGGTTTCATTATCCCTGTTCAGGCTTTTAAAAGCCTCAATGCTTAGAACAGGGGTAAAAGTCTGTACCTTTGCCTTGCCGAAAGTCTTTGTCCCCACTATCACTCCGGCTTTTGTGTCCTTTATGGCACCGGTCAGAATTTCCGAGGCACTTGCGGAATTTTCATTTACAAGAACAGCGAGCTTATACTTAGACTCGGCCAGGGTGGAATAGTATGTCTCATCGTTTATTCCTTCTTCTTTATAATCCAGTGTTGTAATCAGCCCTTCCGGTACAAAACGCCTTGCCACCTTCACCGCCTGATCCACATATCCGCCGCCGTTATTTCTCAAATCCAGTACGACTCTGGTAATATTTTTGCCGTCGAAATATCTGAGCGCTTCATCCACTCCGTTGTATGTATTTTCACCAAAAAGGTCTAACAGTATATATCCGATATTCCCTCTTATTTCATAGTGTACTGAAGGAACGTCAACTTTAGCTCTTGTCAGCTCCACTCTTACAAGGTCCTTTAAGCCCTGTCGTATCAGACCCAGCTTGACTTTAGTGCCTGCGGTGCCTCTAATCTTGCCTATCACGTCCTCAAACGACTGTCCTGCCACGGATTTCCCATCCACCTCTGCAATCTGGTCTCCAGTGAGCATGCCTGCCTTGAAGGCCGGCGAATCCTTGAAAACTTTAATTACAGTTATGTACTTCTCCTTTTCCAGAAGAGCCGGCTCAATTCCTATACCATCTACCGAACCCGAAAGAGTTGAATAAAAAGCTTCAAATTCCTCCGGAGTCATAAATTCCGAATAATCATCCAGGGTATCAAATATACCTTTTAAGGTTGTAGCCTTTTCCATAGCCTCTTCCGGAATTTGACCGTTGTATTTTTGCCTGACAAGCTCTCTGACACTTTCCAGATATTCAGCCTGATCTGTATCGGTAAACTGTGTTTGATGGGTTACCTGTGGTTCAGCGGCAAAAGTACCGGTTGTAAAAGCGGTAAATATAATAACCAGCGTCAGTATAACCGCCGTAAATTTTGTTGATTTGATCATTAGCTCAGTCCTCTCCCATGTTGTAATTTGTATAATTGACAATTGTTAGCTGTAGCTGTTAGTTCCCCTGGTCTGTCTCAAAATTATATAATTGCAATATATAAAAATTTATTAAATGCACAAGTACAACGTCAATAGACAGAATGTGGCTAATAGCTTATCAGTTTTTCCATATACTCTTTTCGTAGATCCTTCCCCATATAGTCGATATATGTTCTCATCATATCTGCAAACCGGGCCTTGGTTATTTTGTTATCAGGGTATATATACCCCTTTGCGTCTCCTGAAATCAAGCCCAGTCTCTCTGCTACATACATGGGGCCTCTTGCATAGGAGGGTATCTTGTCGTTGTCCCTGAAGCCGGTAACAGGAACGGGATTTGGAGCCAGGCCGTTGAGTCCGAGGGCATTGACCATCATTGCCACAGCTTCGGCAACTGTAATAAGTTCGTCCGGCCTGAATTTACTTTTTCCGTTGCCGGAGATTATGGCTCTTTTTACCGCATCATCGATACTTGTAAAATAAGCATTGCTGGTTGCAACATCTGAAAAAGGTGATATTATCTCTACTTTTTTTGTATTCCTGGTTGGTGTTTTCTTGGGTTTGAAGGCCGGATCCAGAGGCACTGCAGGTGCCACCTTCAGGAAAGCGTCAACAAACTCAGCCCTGCTGATGTATTCCTGCGGATCAAATGCTGCCGGATTTTTAAAGGCTTCAAGTCCGAACAATAAAGCAATGTTTTCCTCCGAAGCATGGCCTCTGATTTGATTCAGGTTTGGAGAAACCATTCTTGTTGAAGTCGGGAAGCTTTCAAGCTTAAAACTATCAGTGTGTTTGACAACCTTCGTAGTAGGATTTTTTTTACTGTCCAACTCGCTAAGATCAGCAGTATATTTTATTACGTTTTCATTTGCCTGTGTCTGGACATACCCTCCGGCGATACTTGACTGTTCAGGGAGGTTTTCATAATATTCCAGCTCCTTTTTGGTAGTAGTTGAAACTTCCATTGATATATCTCCGACCTGAACAGGAGCTTTTCCGGCTCTTTGCTGTTCTATTGTCTGCCTGATTATCTGAGTTTCGGCTGAACTCCAGTACTGGTCATAGCCGGTATAGCTGGTGGTGGAGCTTACAACAACATAATCCGAGCCTGTTATCGCCGTACCAATTCTATATCTTTTTTTGCTCATTATCTCACCTGAGTAGTAATTAACAGCAGGCTTTATATCGTTGAGAATCGATTTTGTAAGTTCATAATCATCAACTGATGAAATTATAAAGCTTGTACCTCCAACTTTTACATTTTCCGTTGCAGAAGTCAGCTGAGTAGATTCCACTTTTTGCCCGTTGTCTTTAGGTGTTATTGTGGTAACAAATATAAGCTTTCTGGACAGGGTATTTTGTGTACCGTTTTTGAGTGAATAGGTATATGTACTGGTCAAAGTCTGTGTTTTAGTCCTGGTATCGTCTTTAAGCTTTTTGGACAGGGTCAGCGTACCGCTCAGTATTACAGGTACTCCAGTGAGAAAGCACGGTTCCTGATATTGGAACTCGTACTTGCTTGTGGAGGACAGATTGGTCATACTCGGAGTTTCTCCTGAGGAGATTCCTCCTTCATAACCGCTGTCTCCCTGTCGTGCATAAATATTGCCGGGACTCAGTGACAACAGGATGGCAGCTGACAGTATCGCACTTATTACAGCCCGCCTTCCGGCTTTCCCCTGTCTCTTGTACTTTTCAATTTTTGATCCTTCATATAATTTATGCAAAATACCCGACCTCCACCTGATTATTGTCTATTCTTCAACTATTATTATATATGCATCGCCGGTAACAGCAGTATCCTTCTTTAATACTCTTACTTTATCACCCTTCTTAAGCTCTGAAGGCTGAATTCTGGTATTGTTCCTTATTATAAATGAATTAGCCGGCAGATTGAACTTACTGTCCGCCATATTCACATAAAGCTTGGTAGAAGTATTATAATACTTAACATTTCTGAGCTCTATGGCTGTCGGCTGGGTCAGAAGCCTGCCTTCCTCATCATATGTAGCCCCCGACGCTGTAATAACAGTACCGGTTATATTTACATTTCCGTATGGGGCGGTACTTATTTCAACAGCATTGGTGCCATCACTGAGTACATAAACAGTTCTGTTCTTAAAGGTAGTCGCACCGTTATAGCTGTTAAAGTCACCCTGACCGACTATACCACTGGTATCGGTGATTCTTGTATTGGAATTCAATGTAAAGGTTATGGGAGTGTTGGCAAAATCCCAGTTTACACCGTTAAGCTTTGAATAGGACTGCAGCGTAACACTCTTGTACTCATCTATGCCGGAAATTCTTCCTCTGAAGAGCTGCAATGTATCCGCACCTGCTCTCTTTTCTATTGATACCACTCCCGCCACCAGAGTTCCGCTGTCGGCATCTCTGTTTGCAACAACATAGGTGTAATCCTCGGCCGTGACACTGCTTCCCTGTACAAGTCTGCCATCCTTTACAACAATAGTACCGTTGTCATATGAAATACTTGTCTGGGCCTGCTGTAATGTAAACTTGCTGGCACCGGCAGTATATACCCTGTCATTGTATGGCACCTCAAGATCATTTGTAAAGTTTGCCATTACAACATTTTCAGTGTTGCCGTAATCATTCTCGCTTACAAGGTATACCACAGACCCGTTCAGGTATTTGTTTAAATTCTTAACCGGCTGAGTGGTACCGCCATAATATGCAGTGAAATCATCCCCGAGCTTCAAGGTCTTCATCGGTTCCGCTTCATCCTTGACCCAGGTGCCATTTCTGAATACCCATGGGTCGTTCAGAACAATTTGGTTTGAAAGGTTATTGTAGCTTTTAAAATTGCCCTTGTATATATTTGCAACAAGCTTGTCTCCGCTCTCAATAGTTATCTCCTTCAGCCTTGTCAGATTGGGTGCCTCATTTATCAGCAGCTTTACTCTGTCGCCGTCCTTCAGCTGGGTCAGCTTCGACAGCTTTCCGCTTTTAATGACATTGACTCCGTCGGTATTGTACTGCAAAACACCTTTATCTGTTTCAACGGTAATTGAATTGATCTTTCTGGAAATAACCTTTCCATAACGTACCGAATAATTGTCAACACTGCTTATTGAAGAAACAGCTCCGGTATCATCTATTCTTACAAATACGGTATCCCCCGGTTCAATATCTTCCAGGCCGGCCGGTTCGTGGTTTTTATACACCTCAACACTGTTCGGATCGGCATAGTTGAAAATTCTCAGTGTTGAGAGCTCCAACGGGCCGGAACCGTCCACTTTATACATGGACAGATAGCCCAGCTGAGGATTGTTTTCTTCAACAATTCCTGATGCCAGACCTGCCTCACGCGGCTTCTTTACGGTAACCGGTGCTATCTCTTTTACAACATTCTGTTGGATACCCACTACTACTACCATATCAGGTTTTATTGAAGTCATATCTACAGGAGCTTTTGTTATTGCATTTAAAATATTACTGGAATATGAATGGTTTTCATAAACAATGTTTCCGTTCAGAGTTTTCTTGACAGGATCCGAGATAGCCTGTTCCGGGTACTTGATAGTCTGTGTAAGCGGAGTGTAGTTAATGGTTCTGTCGGCAGTGCCCACGCTATTGACAATAGCTGGCACATAGCTGATTTCAGCGCTGTTTGACAATACTCTGGCATACCTTACAACCTTGTCTTCCAATCCGACTATGTATTCCAGACGATCACCCTTTTTCAGGCTCAGAGAATCTGTAATTGTTCCGTTCTTATAAACAGGTATTTCGGTCTTGAATGAGGCCTGGACCTTTCCTGTCTGTTCATTTGACGTAGTGGTGGGAGACTGATAACGTGTTTCAGTTATGAGTTCTTCCAATAATCCGTCCGAATTTCTTGCAATAAACGAAGTAAAATCTATTCTGTAACCCTTTGAGGTATCATTTGTTTTCTGGATGTCCTCTATGGTAGCAGTTCTCTTTTCCATACCCTTCAGAGGCAATATGATATTTTCGGCATTCTTAAGAATCCTTGCTGCCTCCTCCCTGGTCACAGCCTTTGTGGGATTGAATTTCCCCTTTCCGTCACCGCTCATTATATTGTTTTGCAGGATAGCTTCTATGTACGGTACGTTTTCGGCAACGGAACTGTTCCAATCTGTGAAGTTATTAAACAACTCCTGTTCTTCATATGCCGGCGGCAGCATCAGTGCCTTTGCAAGCCAGGTGGCAAATTCCTGTCTTTGTACTGCTGAACCTCTTCTGAAATCACCTGCTGCCAGGGTGCTTTGATCAGTATTCAGAGCATTTGCCAGATCCTGTGGAGTTATCAGACCTTCATTGGCTGCCAGCTGAAGACTTCCGTCATACAGTACGGCCTGGAGATTTGCTTTTTTCTGTCCTGCAGGTCTGGCTGCATTCAGGGCCTGTCCCAGAGCAGTAATATCCTGTACTCTGTTGGCAGCCATATATGCCAGGTACAAAGCCATTTCCCTGGATACGGTCCCATTGGGATTGAACTGTGTATTACCAAAACCCTTTAACAAATCAAGCGCGCCATTCTGGTAGACAGCATCCTTTAAATCATATGCAGCTTTACTAATATCCGTATATTTAAGGTTATTTATCACAGCCTGTCCGTTTTGAGTGGCCGAATAAGAATTTACCGTAGGTTCATTACCAACTGCAGCAAGTACGTAACCTGACTGGATCAAGACTGCAGCGCTGACAGTTAAAGCTATCAATTTACTTATTGATCCTGAAATGGATCCGGATTTCTTTTTGAAATTTAAAGATTGAAAAAGATTCATTTATTTGACCTCTGTGTTAATCAAATTTTATGTATATGCTTATTATATCGGCTTTTTTTGGATATTTATTATTAAAGTTTCATTACAATATACCTAAATTTTCAAAAAATCCCGGATAAGTCAGGACTTTACTCCTATAAAAATTATGAGTGGCAGGACGATAAACTTATATCAACAAAACTTGATTTTCGGGGTATTCCGACATTTTAGCTTATTTTTTTACTTTTTCTATGTTAATTTTTATGTTATCATGTATCATTGCACGGGTATTTTATAGTTGTTAAAGAAATCCCCAGGATAAGGAAGAGTATACCAATATGAGGAGATGATTTTATGAAAATCAAGGCAAAATTGATTGTATCTTTTACAGGTATCTTGCTGCTTTTTGCTCTCACAATTTTTTTCCTTGTTTATTTCAAAGTGTCAGGAATAATTACCGAAAATTATCAAACGAACATCGAAAAAAATGCCAATTTATCTCTGGCTTTCTTTGATGAAAGATTTACCGGAGACTGGAATATTAAAGACGGGATACTCTTTAAGGGAAATGAAAAAATCAATGACTCTACGGAATTTGTTGACACCATCCAAAAGGAAAGCGGATATCTGGCAACTATATTCATGAATGATACCAGAGTATCGACAAACGTGCCTTTAGAGAACGGATCAAGGGCAACGGGTACCAAAGCCTCCGAGGAAGTCGTTAATACGGTCTTAAAAGCTGGGAGAGATTTTCACGGTGCCGCCCTGGTTGCAAATAAGAATGTATTTACGTATTACACTCCTCTTAAGGATTCAACAGGAAAAATAATAGGCATGTGGTTTGTCGGAGTTGAAAAAACCGTAGTAGACAAACAGATATTTAATATCGTCGGAACAATAGCAATTATTATAGTTCTTGCTCTCCTCGTCGGTTCAGCTCTTGCTTTTAACATAGGGCATGTGTTGAGTAAGTCAATACGAAAAATAAATGTCCAGCTGAATAAGTTTTCAGATGGGGATTTCAGCCACAGACTTGATGACAGCAGTTTGAAATTAAAGGGTGAGCTCGGCGAAATATCCAGGGCTTCCAACCAGATGCAGCAATCCGTCCAGGGAATAATCAAGTCGGTTATGGACGAGTCGGCTAAAATCTATGAAGCCATGCTTCATACCGTAAGCAGGATTTCAGATCTGAATGGGAATATTGAGGATGTCTCATCCACAACAGAGCAGCTCTCAGCCGGCATGCAGCAGACTGCGGCAACAATGGAGGAAATGAATGCTACCTCCCACGAAATAGAATCTGCGGTGGAGAATATAGCGAAAAAAGCACAGGAGACTTCCTTTGCAGCCCAGGAAATCAACTCCAGAGCACTTGCATTAAAGACAACTGCCAAAGACTCAAAGGATTATGCATATGATATCTATAAATCAACTAACACCGAACTTACGCAGGCTATCGAACAGAGTAAGTCAATTGAGCAGATCCGCATGTTATCGGATTCCATCATGCAGATTACCAGTCAGACTAACCTGCTGGCTCTAAATGCTGCCATTGAGGCCTCCAGAGCCGGTGAAGCAGGGCGTGGTTTTGCCGTTGTAGCAGATGAAATCAGGAAGCTGGCCGAGGATTCCAAAAAAGCCGTAGGAGAAATCCAGGGAGTTACCAGTAACGTACTCGGCGCTGTAGAAAATCTGGTCAACAGTTCCAAAAACATTTTATCCTTTGTTGAAAATACTGTCATCACAGATTATAACAGTCAGGTGGAAACCAGTGAACAATACAGCAGGGATGCAGCACATATCGATGAATTGGTGCTGGACTTCAGTTCAACCTCTGAAGAACTTCTGGTTTCCATTAACAATATGATAAAGGCCATAAACGAAATCACCATCTCTACAAGTGAAGCGGCTGAAGGCACAACAAATATAGCTGTCAAAGCCTCCGAAATTCTTGATAAGGGAAATGAAGTAGTTCAGATATCCGGGAATTCAAAAGATGCATCCGATAATCTGAAGGTATATGTTTCAAAATTTAAAATTTGAGTTTAAGAGGAGCAGCACAAAATTGGACATTTAAAATATGTGATTTACTACTGTTTATAGTGCGCGAGTACAACTTCAATAAATGGTGCTCAATTAAAAGTACATGCCCGAAGTTGCAGGTGAAACACAGGTGTTTTAGCTGACAAATCGGCAGGAAGCCGATTTGAGCAGCAACCCGAGACAGGAGGTCGAGTGTTGTGCGACAGCCAAAACACCTGTGATGAGCCGTGCAAAATTCAGCATGTACTTTGGGAGCAATCCATTTATTGAAGTTTGTATGGGAGCACTATTACAATATTTCCAATATTTATTTTAATGGGTTTAATTTATACCACACTATCGTAATTTGTCTTATTTTATATATAAAGTCTTGTCCAGTTCATCCATGATGCTTTTATTCACGACAATCTCATACTGGGGCTGCAGTTTCCAGGATGCCAGATCTTTTAAATAACCTTCATTAAACCTGGTGTTAACAAGCGTTGACTTGACCAGATCTTTTAAAGCTTCAAAGGATACTTCTTCTCTATTGTCCATTTTGAGTACATGATATCCGTAATTGGTTTCAACTATACCCGTATCTCCGGGTGAGTGTGTGAAAGCCCAGTTTTCAAACGGTTCCACCATTTCCCCTTTTCCGAAGGTATATTGTCCTCCGTTTTCCTTCACTCCCGGGTCGTCGGAATTTTCTTCAGCCAGTTTTTTAATATCCCCTCCTGCCTTTACCTTTGCCAAAAGCTCCTCAGCTTTCTTCCCGGCAGCCAGCTTTTCCGGCCCGCTTATTTGAGCACCGTCATCCGCAACTGTGGATATAAGGATATGTGTTACTGTAACATAGTCATATTCCGACTTGTATTTATTATAGTAATCTTCCATATCTCTTTCCGATACCTCGATTTTATTGTACTCGGCTTCAATATACTTCTCCATCAGTATTAAATCCTTGCAAACCTGCTTATATTCCTCCAGTGAGATACCGTAAGCCTGTCTTACTTCCTTTTCGGCCGGTTCAAGTCCCCCTACGCCGGCAATAAGCTGCTGAATCTGTGAATCCATCATCTTTTGATCATCCGCATCAAATTTAATGCCTGCTTCAAGGGCTTTTTTATGCTGGATCTTGAATTCCTGGATTTTTTCAAGTGCCTGCTTTTGAACCTGCTCTTTCAAGGTTAAACCATTCACTTTAGCCGTCCAGTCGACTTTGTCCGTTGAAACATCCGGATTCTGTGCAAGCAGAGTATTCATATTGAATTTTGTAAACATGGTATACTCCGGTATCGAAACAGCTGTATTCCCGATAACCGCCACACATTTTTCCGCTTCCTTTGCCGAAATAACAGTAACATTGCAGTAGGCTTTAACTTTTCCGTCAGGGCTTTTTGCGGTTATCACAGCTTTTGACCCTGGTTTTGCGGCTGTTATATTACCTTTTGCATCCACCTTTACCGAACCGGGCTTGTCCGACACCCATAGAAACTTTGTATCACCCTGTTCTGTTTTCCCTTCGGTCTGCATAACCGCTTTCAATTGCACCGTCTGGCCGGCTGCCATAGTTAATTCATGGCGGCTTAGTATAATTTTACTTGCGTTCTTATTGCCGGCCGTACTGCTCAGCACTTCAGCTTTCGGGTCTTGCCCGGCTGAAAAAGCAGAAACATTTGTGAAGGATACACCCACAAACACTGCCAATAACAAAGCTGATAACCTCATTCTTGTGAACATATCGTACCCCCTTTTACTTTTTTGTTTTGTATGTAATATTCTACCATATAATATATTTTATAACAACTATCGACCCTTATTTTAAATGATTAATAAACTTGTGGTCTGTAACATCTAAATTTACTCGTTGTGCTAATTTAAATTTTTTAATCAGTTCATATTTCAATTAGATTATTTATACAAGACTTGAGTCGAAGGCCAAATAGTAACTGGGGCAGTATATTTGCCCATTTTATTGGCTTTACCCTGGTGTAATTTATTCATGCTTTTTAAAAATATTTTGATTCAGATAATGACAATCCAAAAAAATGGCCTAAGCTACTGAATAAAATTCCTAACGGTGCAGTTACTAAAATTAATTGCGCAATATTAAGGTTTAATATGTAATCAAAGCCATATAATGGACCGAAAAACCATATGAAAAATGGCAATAGCAGCACTGGATTAAAACCAGCTAATAACAATACTCCAATCAATGCAGTAGAAAAAATATTAATACCCCAATATACTACGATAAATTTTTTAAACATCCTTTCCTTTTTTATTCCTTTGTAAAAACTAAATAAAAACCATAATACTAAAAATGTAATTGAAATAATGAAATTTAAAATTGTTGTATCAGTTCCTTCCAGTAGTCTGTAAATATTAATATTTATACTTGTAACAGTATTTATAATAATAAATAAAATTAAACAGATTACTTTAATAGGTATGTTTTTCATTTTCATTTCCTCATTTCCAAAATCTATATATAATTATACCATTGGATTTACTTCCATGGGTGAACGGTAAGATTTTCCCTTATTTTGTGAGAGAAGAATTTACCGTGAACTCCCGAGTCAGGCAAAAATACCCTGTATCTTAAGGAACAAACCTTTATAATACAGGGTATTTATATCAGATCAATTTTTTCATTTCACTTAAAACAATATTATACTGCGCTCAGGCTGTTACATCCTCTCAGGTGCACTGATACTGAGCAGATCAAGTACGTTTCTGATTACTATTCTTGTACAGTCAACCAGTACCAGCCTCGCCTTCATAAGCTCCTCTTCCTCGCCTCTCACTCTGCAGGCATTATAGAAGCTGTGGAAGGAGGCCGCCACTTCCTGTACATATCTTGTGAGCCGGCTCGGTTCAAGTGTTTCTGCCGATATCCTGACCTCGTCAGGATATTCGGATAGCTTCTTTATAAGGTCAAGCTCCTCCTGCCTGTCAAGCAATCCGAGCTTCACGGCATTTACGTCGGGTATGACAGTCCCTTCACTCTCAAGCAGCTTCAGCATGCTGCAGATCCTTGCATGTGCATATTGCACGTAAAATACAGGGTTTTCATTTGACTGCCTGACAGCAAGATCGAGATCAAAATCCAGATGGCTGCCGGATGCCTTTGTATTAAAGAAAAATCTTACTCCATCCCTGCCTACTTCTTCCACAAGATCCATCAGGGAGATGGATTTGCCTGTCCTCTTGGACATTCTTGCTATTTCACCGTTTCTGTACAGACGTACCAGCTGGAACAGCACAACGTCGAGCTTGTCAGGATCAATCCCTATAGCCGCCATGGCAGCTTTCATTCTTGCCACATGGCCGTGGTGATCGGCCCCCCATAAATTTATGACCCATTCAAAGCCCCGGGTTTCAAATTTATTGCGGTGGTACGCTATATCTGCCGCAAAATAGGTTGGAATACCGTTATTTCTGACAAGCACTTCATCCTTGTCACTGCCTATTACCGAGCCTTTAAGCCATAAAGCTCCGTCATTTTCAACAGTACAGTTGTTTTTCTTTAACAATTCAATTGTCTCGGCTACTTCCCCGCCCTTGTGCAGAGTCTGCTCGGAAAACCATACGTCAAAATGAATCCCATAGCTCTCAAGGCCTTCTCTGATTCTCTGTATATTCCTTGGGAGAGCAAAATCCACAAATATCTTCTTTCTTTCCTCTGAAGGAACATCAATGTATTTATCTCCGTAAACGGCAATAAAATCCTTCATGTGCTCGGCTATATCCTCGCCATGATAGCCGTCTTCGGGAAACTCTACCGCATCTGCTCCCTTTATAAGCTGGATGTATCTGGCTTCGAGGGAGGTTCCGAATTTCTCTATCTGGTTTCCTGCATCATTTATGAGAAACTCCCTGGTCACATCATAACCCGCAGCATCCAGCACGCTGGCAATACAATCACCAAGGGCGCCTCCGCGGGCATTTCCCATATGCAGCGGTCCCGTCGGATTTGCGCTGACGAACTCAACCATGACCTTCTTTCCATTGCCTATATTTATGCGTCCGTATTGTTCTTTTTCTTCCTTTATTATTTTGACAGCATCATAGAGATATTTGCTATCCAGGGAGAAATTTATAAATCCCGGACCGGCACAGGTTACCTCTAAAATATAGGAGTTGTTGAAATCCATGTTTTTGATAATGGTTTCAGCTATCAGCCGCGGTGCCTTTTTTGCTGTCTTTGTAAGCTGCATGGCAATATTCGTTGAAAAATCGCCATGCCCTTTTTCTCTTGGGATCTCTATAGCAATATCATTAATTTCAAGTTCTGGCAGTTCTCCGGCCTGTACGGCCTTGTTGACCGACTCCAGTACTGCATTTTTAATTTGCTGGCGTATTTCCTCTGTTATATTTTTCATTTGAAGCTCCTACCTCTCTAATATGCATGTAAAAATCATTTCTTCCTGTATTGTGACTGTCTATCTCTATCTGATAACCCACACGGATCTCGCCGCCGGTATCATCTATATTTATATCGACATTGTTAGCGTAAACACCTATTGTAAAAACCCCATACTCGGTCTCATAGGATGAGATATGCTTCTGTCCTTTCTGGAAAACGAACTGCGAGTTTACCTTACCAAACCTCATAAGAGTAACAACACCATCGCATATTTTTAAAGTGGTGGTGGTACCGAGCATTCCGGTAACTTCGCTCTCCTTATAGGTTACATAATAGTTATCGCCCTTTTGATAGTACTTTCCCTCTGTGATAAGTTCAAGAGTGTTCTGATCATTTTCGGGATCAGTTTGTATACCCTTTACATTTATTATCACGTCTTTACTCATTCAGTTTCCTCCTCAATTACAGTCATCCCAAAACGTACTTCCAATATAATAACATTTGGCAGGATTTTTTCAAGGAAAAATAAATAAAAATAAATCCGGGAACCTCAGGAGTATAAGGACAATTATTGATTTGTAAACTCCCTTTTACTGCCTTCATATCTTTCATAGGCCAGCTCAATGAGTCTGTCAATGAGTTCGGCGTAAGGTATCCCGCTTGCCTCCCACAATTTTGGATACATACTTATCTGAGTGAAGCCGGGCAGAGTATTTATTTCATTTATATATATTTCTCCTGTAACCTTATGTACAAAGAAATCCACTCTGGAGAGTCCGGCACAGTCGAGGCATTTAAAGGCTCTAACCGCATATTCCCTGATTTTCTGCACAGTTTCCACAGGTAGATTTTCAGCAGGAATAACCACCTTTGAGTCGTCTCCTACCTGATATTTTGCCTCGTAATCATAAAAATCATTACAGGGAATCACCTCTCCGACAGCTGAAGCTATGGGATTGTCATTGCCAAGCACCGCACACTCTATTTCTCTGCCGTTAATAAATTCTTCCACAAGAATCCTTCTGTCATTCCTGGCTGCTATTTCGAGAGCTCTTTTTAATTCTTCCCGGTTTGATGCTTTGTTAACCCCCACGGATGAGCCTGCATTTGAGGGTTTGACAAAACAAGGGTAAGTCAATCTGCCTTCTATTTCACTTATGACTTCATCAATCCGGAAACTGACCTGCTTTCTGCTGAACACCAGGTAAGCACCCTGGGGAAGACCTTCCTTTTCGAATATTATCTTGGAATAAGCCTTATCCATGCCCACAGCGGAACCCAATACACCGCAGCCCACGTAAGGAATGCCGGCCAGTTCAAACAAACCCTGAATGGTCCCGTCTTCACCGTTACAGCCGTGTAAAACAGGGAATACAACATCTATCGGCTCCCTGGAGCTTTCAGTAAAAATAGCTCTGGCTGTATTGCTGACAGTTATATCATTAAAATTCTGAGCTGCAGTATTTGCCTGCTGATTTTGTGCTTCAAAAAGCTGAGCGTTCTGCTTTTTCTCTTTAAGGGCAGCCTGCGCGAGCTGAAGCCATTCACCGCTTCCGATTTTATTTGCAGGCCCGTCATATGTAAGCCACTGTCCTTCTTTGGTAATGCCGATCATAACAACATCATATTTTGATTTATCTATATTCTCAATTACCGACTGAGCCGAGACTCTGGATACCTCATGCTCCGAAGATTGTCCTCCGAATATTACAGCTACTCTTTTACTTGCCATAATTACCTCCACACGTATGTGCGAAGCCAAGTGGTTGACTTCGTGTTTTTATCGGTGTCTGCCAATTTACAGATACCATTTAAATATATTTAACATTTTACTATTTAAGTACCAATAATACAAGAAAATACAGATAGCAAAGGAGCTGCTGCCCAGTGAATAAAATTTATTCATTGGGCAACAGCTCCTTTTGACAAATCCCTATTATGTTTTTTATATATTCTATATTAATATCCATAAGAAGCATCAACAGTATCAAACCGAAAAACAAGCTTATTTAAAAATGAATCCGGCTACATCTTTCCAGCTTTCCTTCAGAAGTTTTTCATATCTTACCTTGAACATAACCTCATGTTTTTTCTCCCAATCGGCAAGCTCAAGAAGAAATCTTTTAGCTTCTCCGTTTTCTACCTGATTGGCCGCATTGAAATAAAACAATGCGAAATCACTTTCCATCAGATAAGCCATCCTTATTATTGCCAGATCCGACAAAGCATTTTGATCAGAAATAAGTTCGGAATTGTCCGGAATTATTGCTACATTTTTCTCTCTCGAGGTATCATCAACTACCCAGGACATTTCTATAGGAGGAGGTGTTATCTTAAGTAAGTCATAAATGCTGCTCAATACAGCATAATGGGTCTTTTCCATTTCGGCCAGTTCCTCAAACAGCTTTTTATGTTCAGCTGAATGAACTCTCTCCATATTGTAGCTGTAAAATTCCTCCGCATCATTTTCCATTCTCATGGCATATTCAATGATCTCTTTTAATTTACTCATAATAGCTCTCCTTTTATATGTAATCAAGATTGTTACGGGACAGGATCCTTGGAAGTAAAATCTATATAAAATATACCCCAAAGTTTATGCTTAAAACATTAATTAACCCGTTGTGCCAATTAAATTGTTTTTTAGCTTTGCAGTTGCATAGTTTATGCAGTTAATTATTTTTACTCATAAAAAGAACGGAACCTTATGGATTCCGTTCTGCTTTTATGTCAGAAATATTTATTTTATTATTATTTAGCGTTGTTTGAAGTTGAAGCCGCCTTTAAATATGGCACCGGATCAACTGCCTTGCCATTTTTCAGAACTTCAAAATGCAGATGCGCACCATCTTCACATTCACTTTGAATAGGGTCACCTACAAGGCCTATTATTTCATTGGCCTTGACCTTCAGACCGCAGCTTATATCCTCCAACCCCTGCTTTGAAAGACCTGCATATCTTGTCTTCAAACCACTGGTACCGTGAGTGATTTCCAGGGTGATGCCGCTTGTATTATCCTCAACCAGTGACACTGTTCCATCAGCTACAGCTCTGACCTTTGTCAGCTTGTCCACTTTAAAATCAAGACCTGTATGAGCCCTTATGTCTCCCAGGGTCTTTGACTCTGAAAAAGTATTTACGTCTCTGGTGTAGTCCTTCATAATTGACCCATCAACAGGACGGATAAATGTAATTGCTGCATTGGAAGCAGTACTTTTGCTCTTGGCAGGAGAACTCTTGGCCGGTTCTTTTGAAGTATTTGCCGACGGTGTCTGGTTAGCCGGTACTTGCTTGCCAGAAGTGTTGGCTGCAACTGCCTTGGCAGGATCTTCCTGGTTTGACTGATTTGCATTGGCATCACCGGGAATTATTTTCCCTTCACTGTTAATGCCGGTATCAGGAGAGTTCATGTTTTGAGTAGTTACAAATATCGCCGTGGCTGCCACAATGACTATGCAAACTGCTAGAATTACATAAAATCCCTTATTATTAAAGAATTTTGACAGTTTGTTTTTCCAATTCTTTTCGTCTGGAATAAGTTTCTTCATAATTTATATTCCACCTCCATTAAATATTGTTTCCTTTATTGCCAACAATATACATGCAGGTGAAAGGATTTATATTAATTGATAAATACCCTCTATGGATATTGTCAATAGAGAGTATTTATATTCTTGCCAATTTTATTAAGAGTTACACCCTTATAATAATACTTCAGAATGTCGGAATAGGAATAGTCCTCCTTGGCCAGATAATCGGCTCCGCACTGGCTCATGCCCACTCCATGCCCATAACCCAGCGTGGTAATGTCTATTTTGCCGTTTGAAAGCTTTGACAGCTTGAAGTTTGTCGATTTCAGCTGAAATATCTTTCTGAAATCAGTTCCTTTTATAGTAATATTGCCAACCTCCATTTCCATTACACGGTCGCCTGAGGAATACTTTTTGATTTTAATGGCGGAAAGAAGCTCTTTGCTCTTTAGTTGAAAATCAGGGTTGAATTCCTTCAGTTTTTTGACCATTTCCTCCTGATCAAAAACCACATCTGTCTTATACTCTGAGAAGGTATCCTCACCTGGACTTTCCACTCCCCTGAGATAAGGTTCTCCCGTTCCGGCCCATACATCTTCGGCATTTTCCGTATGCCCCCCGCTGTTGGAGTGAAAAAGCGGATTTATGACAACTCCATTATATTCAATTATTTGTCCCGAGGTATCACTTACTGCTTTGCAAATCTTATTCCAGTATTTGAAGGAAGAAAACAGGCCCCAACGTCTCATTGCCGTTTCCTTGCTGATCCACGCCTGGCAGTGGGCAGGACTTGTGCAAACGTCGGCTCCGTCATGTGCAGTCTCAGGTGAGCCATACAGCCTGGAAGCCCGTCCCATAGCATAGGTTCTGGCCGCAACAGCCTGTGCCTTAAGTGCCTCCATTTCAAAAGAGGCCGGCATTTCAGCCGCAACCACTCCAATCAGGTAGTCCTCCAGATTCATTTTAACCGTCTTTTTCTGGTCTGCAAGGTACACGTTTATTGTAAGCGGTTTCTCAGCAGTACTCTCCTTGGTCGTTTTAGCCTGCTCATGGATTATGCTGAAATTGCGGACCATTATTAAAGGTACGAATATGATGAGCACAATCATTAAAATAATGTAAAGACAAATTTTTTTCATTCCGACCCCGATCTGCGTGTCAAATGTTACTGCTTAAGGACACGCAAACATAAAAAATTAAAACCTCTTAAGGACATGTTTATTTATATTAGTAATTTTTAAAAAATATGATTTATCATTTCATACAGTTAATTAAAATAGCTATAATTATCCGTCAAAGATAATTATAGCTATTTGTGATTAGTAACCATTTTGCTGCTTAATCTTCCACCCTTTCAATTTTAGCTCCAAGTGCCTTAAGCTTTTGATCCAGCTTACAATAACCTCTGTCGATATGCTGGATCTCTCCGATCTCGGTTGCCCCTTCAGCTGCAAGCCCGGCCAGTACCAACGCCGCACCCGCCCTCAGATCGGTGGCTTTGACCGTTGCACCTGTCAAGCACTGCTTTCCTTCAATTACTGCCGTCCTTCCGTCAATCTTGATACTCGCACCCATTCTCTTCAATTCACTTACGTGCATGAACCTGTTTTCAAATATAGTTTCGGTTACAATACTTGTCCCCTGAGAACAACTCAGGAGTGAGGTCATCTGTGCCTGCATATCGGTTGGAAAGCCCGGATACGGAAGGGTTTTCACGTCAACAGGCTTCAGTGGGCCATTGCCCTTGATCCTTATTGACGTCAACTCCTCACTGATCTCCAACCCTGTTTCCTTAAGCTTGGCAATTATTGGCTTGAGATGATCCGGTACTACATTTTGAATTTCAACATCACCATTAGTAATTGCCGCAGCTACCATAAAAGTGCCTGCTTCGATCCTGTCGGGAATTATAGTGTGTGTACAGCCTTGAAGCCTGTCAACGCCCAAAATTCGGATGGTGTCCGTGCCTGCACCCTTTATGCATGCACCCATTTCATTCAAATAATTTGCAAGATCAACTATCTCGGGTTCTATAGCCGCGTTTTCAATGCTGGTCTGCCCTTCCGCCAGCACTGCCGCCATCAGAATATTTTCTGTAGCACCGACGCTGGGAAAATCAAGATAGATTTTGTTGCCTGCCAGCCTTTTGGTTCTTCTTGCCTCAATATAGCCATGTCCCTGGGTTATTTCGGCCCCCAGAGCCGTAAACCCCTTCAAATGCAAATCTACAGGCCTGGATCCGATGGCGCAGCCTCCCGGCAAAGCAACCCTGACATACCCGGTTTTGGCCAGCATGGGCCCCATTATTAAAAAAGAAGCCCTTAGTTTATTAACTAATTCATAGGGTGCGGTTGAATTAGTGATGTTTTTGGCGTGAAAGCTGATCGAATTGTTTCCGGGCTGTGTTTCAACCTCTGCCCCCAGTGATCTGATCAACTCGCACATCATTTTAACATCGTATAAATCCGGGACTTCTTCAATAATACTTTTCGACTCACCTAACAGGGATGCAGCCATTATTGGAAGAACTGAATTTTTAGCACCATCTACTCTTACTTTGCCTTTTAAAGGTACACCTTCTCTTATAACATATCTAGCCAAGTGAGCTCTTCCCTTCTCTTTAAATTTTTGTATTGCTTCACTTAGTATTCGGTGTTCACCACAGGTGTTGCCACCCAAAGGTAAGTCTTGTTTTCGATTTTATTGTACCGGATGGCAAGACTCAGATTAATGTTCTTTCCATCGATACTCAGCTTATCTGCAATCATAGGTGAGAAAGCAGATACGCTGATAATGTTTTCCTGCCTTATGCTGTCAACTTTTTTTGCATCACTGTCATCCAGAATCTTTCTGCAGATATTTTCCAGCTGTGAATCCTGCAAATTACCTTCATAGGTTCCGGTAATGCATGAGTTGACAACAGCTTTAAGCCCGTATTTACCAAAAACGCCTTCAATTTCATCTCTTAAACGCAATGCTGAACCATTGACTGTTTCAGTTGCATCTATAGTTATATATTTGTCTCCGTCACCGGATTTATTCCCTACAATACTTGCCATTGCAGATATTTTAACACCATCTTTAGTCGTTCCTGACAATTCACTCTTGATAAGAGTATCCGTACTGGCAGAATTCTTTGAATAATTGGTTATTTCAAGGGTTTTAAATACATCTTCGCAAACAGCTGTCAGGTTGTCCAGATTTTTCATATTCTTATCTGCTCTTGAAAAAAAGTAAAGCTCATTTATTACCATTTTTGCGCCGGATGATTTAAAAGCATCTGAAATTGAAATTTTACTGGTTTCAGCACTCCTGTAATTGTTTATGTAATAAGTAGTCCCGATTATTGCAGCAGCCAGAATGAGTGCTATTAATACAAAAAGTGTCTTTTTCATAAGTCCTCCTGTCCATAAAAAAACAATAATTTTATTTTGATAATAAAATTATTGCCTTTTTAAAAAAGTCATATACATTTTTAAACTGTCTATTTCCCAGGAGAACCGTGCCTCAAACAAGCCTGCCTATTCAATTTCACCCGCCAGAACAAGAGCTTTTTCCATCATATACATAAATTCTCCTCTGGTAATATTATCAGCAGGATTAAGTTTTGTTTCGGTTACATTGGGTACAAATCCATTTTCTACAGCAAAGGCCACCTTGCTTTGAATTGATTTGTCAATCTTTCCGTAATCACTGTAGCTTGAAATTATATTAACGTTGCCCTTGGTGCGTGTGCCTGACTTGATCTCATACAGAACTGTTGCCATGCAGGCCGCTTCCTGTCTGGTCAACATACCGGCTGCCAGCTTATTTGCCTTCAC
The DNA here is from genome assembly GCA_023392075.1 of Bacillota bacterium. Lineage (GTDB taxonomy): Bacteria > Bacillota > Clostridia > Acetivibrionales > DSM-1351 > Ruminiclostridium. The sequence continues at coordinate 45,966 of JAEVZU010000177.1, forward strand.
AAGGCCAAGCTTTGCCGCCGTCTGCATAAAACCGCTGTCGTACTTGTAATCATCAATGGTATCAAATAAAATTTTAACGGCATCACCGGCAGTAATGGCTTTATCCGGATTGAAGCTCCTGCCTGTCACGCTCTTAAGTTTATGCTTATAAGCCACATTTGTTATGGAAGTTTCATACTTGTTTCCATAAATATCATCAAACAGATTTCCGGTTCGATTGGCTATTGCAAACAACCCCGGTGTTTGGGTTTTAAAACTCATTACTCCGGCACTGTTATCCGTATCATAGTCCGCTGAGGTTACCTGCTGCTCCCAACTGCTCAATACCGGATTGTAATAATAGCCATAGGTTTTACTCTCGGCATAGTCCTTAATATTGGTATAAGGATACCTGACCACCAGCGGAATGCTGAATTCTGAAACGGTTATAACATCAGCTCCGGTCTCCAGTTTTACACCGATCTGGGCCAGAGGCTGCCTTAATACCAGCTCATTGGCATTTGCAACCGGCTTCTGGGGAGTCAAAACAATATCCAGGATATATATCTGCTCTCTTTTAGTGTCGGCAGTCGATATATCTGAAAGTATTCCCGCTTTGAAATCATATGTTACCGCTGCGGTCTTAAAAGCTACATTTTCCTTTAATTGTTCCAGATTGTCAAACACCCTCTTTGCTACCCAGACTGAAATCCGTGTAGTAGCTGCAGGCGGTTTGGAAAGGTCAACGGTATAATCCAGAACCCTGTCGGTCTTCATTCTCTCAATAAGCCTGTCGGCATTGACTCCTATAATCTTTACAGTCCACACGCCCCCAATGACGTTGGTGCCTTTATCTATAAAATCTCCGGTTATGACATGATCCACATCCTGATCCGAGTCATAGTCATCCGAACTCGACTTCGTCCTCACATTAATGCTTTGAGTCGGCTGGGAACGAAGCTTTTTCACCGGATCATAGGCATATAACCTTGCAAAATATCTGTGGTTTGATATAAGGCCTTCGACCTTGAATTCAGCCACACTTCCGGCAGTATACTCCTTTGCGTCGGTATAATCTATATCACTGGCAATTTCAAGTATATACTCCAGATTATCTTCTTTTATCCATTCGAAGATAATACTGTTTTTGGTAACCGCATCCTTTGTGTTTTTTACCCCGAAGCCTCTTGGCGTTGCCGGCGGCAGGTCTTTCAACGTCTTAACCAGCAGGGAGTCACTCCAGACAGACTTTTCACTTAAGGAATGATCCTGGCTGAAGGACTCGGCCTGTATCCAGAAATAATACTGAGTATCAGGCATGAGGTTCGGTACCCGTAAATAATTCAGACCTGAACTTATCAGCTCTTCAGTAGTAATTTCAATGGTATTACCTGCTCTGTCAGGGTTATCAACCGTTCCATATTTGATGTAGTACTTGTTGCCTTCCTTGTAATCCCACACCAGATCTACAAAAGTATCCGAAACGTAGTTATAGCTGAGATCCGGTACTGTCGGTTTTTCAACCACCTGGGTATCCGACGGCAAAGTGGTAAATATTATAGGATTTGATACATCCGACAGCAGCAGCTGTCCGGGATGCTCAGGATCCGGCCTTGCAGCCCTTACCCACAGTACATAGGTAGTATTCGGCTTAAGCTCATTTACAGGTATTACTATATTGTGTTTTGAGGTAATGGCGCTTGTGGTTGTAACACTATCCGGAGCGTTAAGATCAGGAATTTCATACCGGTCAAGATTTGGATCCGCAATAGGATTTGCAGAAATATTTCCCACCTTGTAACCTTCTATGGGATATTTGGTTGTGTCGGCAAGATTTGGTTCAATACCCTCATAGTATTCCTCACAGCCCACATACAGTGAAACACCCTCTCCATATTCCACTTTGCGGTAGTTTTTATTATCCACCGGTGTAGCAGGATCATACGGATTATATTCTATAGTGCCGACAGGATCATTGTAATCTACTCTATCGGTCTTGACATAATACCATCTCCCCGTACCGGGTTCCTTGTTGAATTGTTCGTACCATCTGTTTTTCAGCTGTATTGTAACATTGTCGTCAGTGATCATCTTCTTACCACTATCAGGCTGCTTCTTTATTTCAAGAGGCGGATTGGACGGGATAAGAGGAGTATCAATCCCTCCTCCCGGCAATGTTATTACAACCTTTATGGCAGGCACCGAGGAATGTGTGACATTTTGAATTATTCCGTCCTTTTCCTCTGCAAAGGTTTTCTTTGCCACCAGCTTAAAATAATATGTATGGTTTGGTATAAGCCCGGTTAATTTATATTTATACCCAATTACCTGGTTGCCGTTTGTAGGATCTCTTACAAAATTAGCCTCCACCGGTTGATAGGATTCCCTTATAAGAGTACCTGCCGGCGGGTTATTGATAGTATCCGGATCTTCCATCAGCCAGATATCATACAGTATGCGGTCATCTATGGTGCCGTCGGCTTTTTTCGGAACCTCCCAGAGTATGGTTGCAGTATCCTTGCCAAGCTCACCTTTGTGTGTAACGACTCCTCCTGAAACAATATCCTCGTAGGAAATTACCACTTTACCTGTTGAATCCTTGAGACTGGGTACGATTACAGGCATGGGAGGCGTTGTAGGAACTTCCATCTCCATAAGAGCAAATTTTTCAGATTCTATTTTTATTTTCAATTCAGGCGGATAATACGGCTGGCCGTCCTTGGTAACATTGGCCCTTATTTGATAAAACTTGGCGGTTGAATCATCAGGTACCGTTATTACATGCATTGTACTTTCTTTTACAGCAAGCGTGGTCTGCTTATTCTCACTATCGAAACTGATTATTTCATATTCAACCTTTACATTGCTTTCTGCTCCCGACAGACTGGTCAAAACAGGACTCCATTCCAGCTTCCATACGGTACCGGAATCATTTTTAAACATTTTAGTTGTCTTTACCAATATACTGGTTGAGGTGGCATAAGTTTTCACCTGAGTGCTTTTAACTATTGTGGGATCAGTAATGACCGGTACTATTTTAACGTAATAAACACGTCCTGAGTTTTTTACGTTCTGAACATATTCAAGAGTCCCGTCGGTTTGATTCAGAACGACCGGACCATTTTCACCGATAAGATCTTCGGTAATGCTGATTGGAAATGTATTCTTGAATTCCTTGTCCTCCGAGACATACAGCTGATAACTGATTCTCTTTCCATCAACCCAGACATCATCCCATATTACTTTTACTTTTCCTGTTCCCGCGGTAAAGCATTGTACATTAATATCGGTCATAAATTTTACAGAATTGGAACCGGCCGATTCTTCGGATTTTGTTACCTGGCTGTTTGGTATGTTTGTATTGATATATTCGTAATAAGCCTTCGCATTAGCCTTGTACACAGTTCCTGATTTCAGGTTTCTCATCCTAATGGGTTTGGTATCGGCTGCCAGGCCTTTTTCCTGGGCATAAACCGGTCTTGCAGGTTTATAGCCCTTGGGGGATTCCTCAAGATATATATTCAGATATTTATCCAATATGTTTATGCCGGCAGAACCTGAAGGATTGGCCAAATTACCCCAGCCTATATCTGCATAAAAACCTGATTCCCCTCCATCCGTGAGACTGAAGCCTATAGCGGGTTCCGGTGCATTTGTAGGCGTTATAGCCAGTCCGGTAGGCGCAGGCTGAACCGGAATGTCGGCACCATATACGCCATACATCCCGTATGATGTCAATATAAATGCAATTGATAATATTGCCGCCAGAATTCTTTTTGTTCTCATATTAACTGTTAACCTCCAGCTGCCGCTGCAGCGATCAAAATAAACTATCCGCAAGAAATTTGCTTCGCAAATCCGCTTCGCGCCCACTTAGGTACTCTGCCTATGCTACGCAAATCTTCTTGTTCGCTAGGGGGGACTACTCCCCCCTTCGACGGAGCTAGCGCTCCTGAGCACCCCCTCTACACCGGAAAGG
>JAEVZU010000251.1 GCA_023392075.1 Bacillota bacterium
AGCTTTTACGGCTTTCCTTTATAAAATCCAGTCCGCTTAATACAGGCATGGAAAGATCCACAACAGCAAGATCCACCTCCTGCGTCTTAAGAAAATTCAGTCCAAGCAAACCGTTTGCAACATCCCCTACAACAGTCATTCCGCATTTTTCCCATGGCACCATTGAAATCAGGCCTTTTCGTGCCAATTTGTCATCGTCAATGATCAGTACCTTATACATATGGCTCGTTTCCTTTCCGGACAGGCAATAACAAAGTTACAGCCGTCCCTTCCTCAGGCTCACTTTTTATACTTAGCTGTGCATCACTTCCATAGAAGGAAAGCAGGCTCATTTCTACATACCTCAGACCAATACCCTTGTTTGAACTACCCGTCGTCTGCATATGTTTTCCGTACCCTTCAGGATTAAACCCATGTCCGTCATCCTTTATGGATACTTTGACATAGTTTTCATTTTCAAGCTTGATATCAATCCATAAGTTACCCAATTCATTGATATTATGGCATACGGCATTCTCAGCCAGGGGCTGCATTATAAAACGCGCGCAGGGAGCGTCAAGATAATCCCCCTCTTCAATGTTGAGCCAGACTTCGAAATCATACCTTTCCTTTTGAAGTTCAAGATATAGTTTCAAATATTTAAGTTCTGTCCGGAATGTGGCTTTTGTACTTGTCTTTCCAAGGCTGTAGCCAAGTATATAATTTAATTTATATATGAACCTTTCAATTACAGGCTGCTTATTTATGGTTGCCATGCAGTGGACAGAATGCAGTACATTCATTAGAAAATGAGGATTGATCTGATAATAGAGTTTATCTATTTCCAGCTGCTGTTTTTCCTTTTCCTGCTGACGCACATTCTCCAAAAGCTGTACAACCTCCTGTTTCATGTCATCAAATCTATTGAAAAGATTGTCAAATTCATCAATCTGAAATGAATGCTTTCCCGGAACAATATTGCCTTTTCCAACCTCCAGCATATCGCGCCCAAGGATTTGCAGGGGCCGGTAAATCAAGTGGACCAGCAAAAACCCGGTAATTGACACAAGTATCACCGCGGCGATAAAAACAAAGAAAACACTTAACTGCCAGGAATTCATCTGTTTGTGATAGCTGGTTTCAGGTACCAGCAGCACGTTGTTAAAACCAAACTTGCTAACGGCCGAAAGATATGTGAACTCGCCTATTACTTGAACAGTACCGCTTTTGGCATCCTTATCCACATTGATTGTGTCTCCGGCCTTGAATGCATCACTGCTGCTGAAACAAATCCGGCCGTTATTATCAACCTGCAGCAAATCATATGCCACCTTACGGATTTGTGAAAGGGATTGGATGTTTTTTTTCGCACCCGTAAAAATTTCCCCATAGATAAGATAATCCTTGTCATCACTGAAACGCACCCTGCGGGTAAGAGAAACCACATCCTTTGACGACGAATAATTAAGACTCCTATGTATTGAATTCAGACTTATTGTATTTGTTTGAACAATCGTACCCAATTTCAGAGGATTTGAATTTTCTTTAACAGGCAAACTGAAAAACAGCATTTTCTGAGGTTTATCCACTGCTGACATATTACTGAAGTAACCGACAAGAGATATATTTTCATGGCTGAACAGCATGGTATTTATATCGCTTGTGATTCTCCCCGATATTTCTATACGTTCATATCCGCCGCTTTGAGTGACATAATTGTTGACCAGCTTACCAACGTTGCCCTCAAGTGACATCTGCTGCGACAGCTGCACCAAAGTATAGTAGTCGGAGTCAATTTGTCCGGTCAGTTGAAGCAGATCAGCCTTCATTGTGGTCTCTATACGGTTTTTTTCAGCCGCCTGCAATGATATATAGGATACCGATACTACCAGTAAAAAACATAGTATCATACATACACTCAGAATCAAGCTCATCCTTTGCCTCAGCGTATGGATGTGAAACTTGGATTGCTTACCCTTTTCATTCATTGCAACTACTCCTTAAACAGATTTTGATAAAAAATTCCAAGTAAATTAATATAAATATTACCAGATTTATAAATATCTTAAAGAGTCCTGCGTGCAATTTAAATTTTAGCCTGTTAACATATGTATAGTCAAGTAAAATAGGAAATGTTGGAGGTAAATAAAAAACTGACCGTGTAACCGATCAGTTTTTTATTTTAAATTATTATACCCTCCATTGACAATGCATTGTACATTGTCAATGGAGGGTATAAAGATTCATGCCTTGATCCTGTTTTACGAATTGATCTCATCAAGAGTTCTGCCTTTGGTTTCTATACCCGCAACGGCAACAACAACAGCCACTATTGCAAATACGGCAGTCAATATAAGGAATACATTATTGAAACCGGCCTGTTTGCCGTTTTCCTGATAGACCATTCCGACAATGTAGGGAGCCGCAATTGCACCGATACGTCCTACGGCTGCAGCCCAGCCTGTTCCGCTGCCTCTTACTTTTGTGGGATACACTTCGGGAGTATAGGCATATACCGCCCCCCATGCTCCCAAACTGAAAAAGTATAAGAGGCAGCCTGAAATCAGTATGGCATTTACGCTTCCCCCATGACCAAAAAGATAAGCTGCCACCGCAGTACCCGCCAGATAAATGACCAAAACCGGCTTACGTCCGATTTTCTCTATTAAATAGGCTGAGCTGTAATATCCCGGCAGCTGGGCAATACACATTATCAATGTAAATTCAAAGCCCTTCACCAGGCTGAAGCCCTTACCGACCAGAAGAGTCGGTGTCCACAACACGAAACCGTAATAGCCGAAATTAATACCCAGCCATAGTATCCACAATACAACCGTCCTTCTCAAGTAAGCTCTGGACCATAATTCCGCCAACAATACCCGCTGCCTCTTATCCTGCTTATTCATGCCTTGGGCTGCTGTACTCTCACTTTTGAGTCCGGCCTGCTGTTCCATTTTACTTACTATTTCACCGGCTTCCTTCAAAAGTCCTTTTTGTTCCAGATATCTTGGAGATTCCGGAATTCCTTTTCTCAGGTAAGCCGCATACAAAGCAGGAATCCCTCCCAGTAAAAATCCGATTCTCCAACCGTATAACGGCAGCAGCAGGTAAGCTATCAATGCGGCGACGATCCATCCCCAGGCCCAGAAGCTTTCCAGAAACACCACCATTCTTCCCCGTGCCTTTGCCGGAGAAAACTCACTTACAAGTGTTGAAGCGGCAGGCAATTCTCCGCCCAACCCAAGTCCTGTCAGAAATCTGAAGAACAGAAGAAGTTCAAAATTCGGTGCAAATGCAGACATGGCACTGGCTATCCCAAACAATATAAGCGTGTAGGTAACAACCGTTCTCCTGCCCCATCTGTCTGATACCATACCTGCTGCGGCGGCCCCCACAGCCATACCCACAGCCGAAGCGCTTCCCAGCAAACCCAGATCTGTGACAGTAAGCTGCCATTCTTTTCCGATAGATGCCATAACACCGGACACCATACCCTGATCCATGGCATCAAACATCCAGCCTAAACCGGTTAAAAACAATACCCTTCGAAGCATTGGAGTAACAGGCAGTCTGTCGATTCTTTGTGAAATACTGCTCATTTATTTCCTCCTACATGAAAACATAATATCTGACTTATACCATTTTTTATGCAATTTATCAAGAGCTTAATAAACCCGATCTCCATTAAAGATTGAATTCTTTACTACCACATAATCGACATTTCTAAGCGCCTCGAGTGAAGTTCCTCCTGCATAGGAAATAGCTGACTGAAGGTCCTGCTCCATTTCTGTCAATGTATTTTTCAACGGTCCTCTGTAGTCGACAAACATCTTTTTGCCTTCTATATTCTTCCTTTCTCCTTTTTGAAATTCGGAAGCCGAACCGAAATATTCCTTATAAAGTTTTCCCTCAATAGTAATTGTTTCACCGGGGGATTCTTCATGTCCCGCAAATAAAGAACCGATCATTACCATTTTTGCGCCGAATCTTATAGATTTAGCTATGTCCCCATGTGTTCTGATTCCACCGTCGGCAATAATAGGCTTGTTGGCAGCTTTTGAACACCAACGGAGTGCTGCCAGCTGCCAGCCTCCGGTCCCGAAACCCGTCTTGATTTTTGTTATGCACACCTTTCCGGGACCTATTCCGACTTTGGTAGCATCAGCACCGGCGTGTTCCAGTTCCCTTACAGCTTCCGGAGTCCCAATATTTCCTGCAATAACAAAGCTGCCGGGCAAAAGCTTTTTTATATGCCGGAGCATTTTCAATACAGCATTGGAATGCCCATGTGCAATATCAATGGTAATATATTCGGGTGAAAGTCTTTCATCCGCCAGCTGCTGAATAAACTGATGTTCTTCCTCCTTTACCCCGACACTGACGGAAGCATACAACCCTTTCGACTTCATATTCTTAATAAAAGACAGCCGCTTTTCAGGGCAGAAGCGGTGCATAATATAAAAGTACCCATTTTGAGCCAAATACTCAGATATATTCTCATCAATAATAGTCTGCATGTTTGCAGGTACCACCGGCAGTCTGAACTTTATTCCTCCGAGCTGCACCGACGTATCACATTCCGTCCTGCTGTCAACTACACACTTGGCGGGAATCAGCTGAATATCTTCATAATCAAATACATTCTCCATGTTAATACCTCAAGATAATTGTTTACAATAATTGAAAGTTATAAAATAGTTGTAATTTTGCCTGGCATAAACAAACTTTGGAATTACAAGGTTTAGTATTTCACAGTTCTGCTTTAATATATCCTTTTTATATCCTTTGAAAACATTTTACCTCTTTTACACGCTATTTCCCTTAATTAACGTTGCAGGTTAAATTGCTTCAATTTGCATTTAACATTTAAATAGATTATTGTTATTTTACCGGATTTAACTATAATGCTGAGAGTTAATTTAACGCGTTGTGCCAATTGATATTTTTATTTTGCTTACGGATAGATTCAACCTTAAATCAACTGGTACGCGGGGACAACTTCATGAAATAAGACGCACGGTTAAAAACAATCGCAATAAATTGTCGACAAAGGTAAAGTGGTTTTGCCGGCAAAGCAGCAGGACGCTGCTTTGAGCTTCAAATCGAGACAGGATGTCGAGTTTGAGCGGCGGAAAAACCGCTTTAACTGAGTCGATACAATTTATTGCAATTGTTTTGGGTGCGTCCTTATTTCATGAAGTTAGTACGGAAGTACCAGTTGATATAAAATTTATACAGGTAAAGCAAAATTTAAATTAATTTGCACAACAAGGTTTAAATTAGCCTGCACAACACGTTAATTCAGTTTATTACTTATGATGCTTTTCAGTTTATTGATTGTGTTCAGATTTTGAAGTAAAA
>JAEVZU010000299.1 GCA_023392075.1 Bacillota bacterium
GGTGGGTAGCCAAAGATTTGCTTAATATTTAGAATAAAATACTCAATGTTATGTTAAGTCACTAAGAATTGGTAAAATCAGTGGATAAATATCTACTGATTGACTACAACTATATTGTACTAGGGGGGAGTAGTCCCCCCTAGCGAAAATAAATTTGCTCGCTATATAGAAATAAGCACAAAAAACTGAGCGGAGCAAATTTTTTTATGCCGCCATTTTTGTACTCCCTAAAATTACAGTTGTGCCTTGAACAGCATGCAGAAGGTTGCTTTCACGTCTTTTATAATAATTTATAAAATTATAAAAATTTTCAAATCCAATAGATTAATAAATTTATAAAAAGTCAATATGCACAAATTTTAAATAATTTGTAAAACTCAAAATAGTTATTATATACAAAAAACTGTCTCCGGTTTTATGATGAATTTGCAGGTGCAAGTTACAAAAATCTTAAATAGACAGTTACATTTAATTAGGGGGAATGATAATTTGTATCAGGAAAAGCTGCTGATAAATAAAAAACTGAAACATGGAATACTATTTGAACTTTTTCAAAACAGGGCATTATATCTTATGGCTCTGCCGGGTATAGCCTTTCTGCTGATCTTCAGCTATTATCCGATGCTGGGAATTCAAATAGCATTCAGGGATTACAATTTTCAGGATGGAATCTGGCACAGTCCATTCGTCGGTTTTAAATATTTTGAGATTTTTTTCAAATCTCCCTATGCGGGAAATTTGTTATTTACTACATTATATTTAAATATTTTATTTATAGTAACAGGTCTTATTGTTTCTGTTTCAATAGCAATACTGCTTAATGAAATAACAAACAATCTTGTAAGAAGAGTATTTCAGTCGTCAATGTTTTTTCCGTATTTTCTCTCGTGGGTAATCATATCCGCACTGGTATACAGCTTTTTGAATGATAAATTCGGTGCACTTAATATGCTGCTCAAAAGTTTGGGCTTTTCAACGGTTACCTGGTATAACGAACCCAAGTTGTGGAGAGGGATACTGACTGTCATAAATACCTGGCAATCCTTCGGCTATAACGTTGTTATCTATCTTGCGGCCATTGTTTCAATTAATAATGAATTATATGAATCAGCCAGAATCGACGGAGCTTCAAAATTTGATGAAATATTCAGAATTACTCTTCCGCAGCTGTTTCCAACCATTGTATTGATGCTCCTGCTGGCATTGGGAAAAGTCTTTTACGGCAATTTCGGCATGATTTATTCAATTATAGGTGATAACGGCATTTTAAACCAAACTACAGATATCATAGATACCTATATATTCAGAGCTATGAGGAACAACGGCGATTTCAGCACCGGAACGGCTGTGGGACTTTTTCAATCGGTCTGCGGTTTTATTACGGTAGTGGTATTCAACAAGCTTGTAAAAAAATATGACGACACCATGGGATTGTTTTAGAAAGGAAAATACAGAATGGATAAACGATTTAGTCTTTTCAAAATAACCAATACGATATTTCTGGCACTGGTATCAATATTAACGCTATTCCCGTTTCTGATTGTGCTGGCAGTCTCTTTCTCGGATGAAAGCAGTCTTGCAAAAAACGGTTTCAGAATTATTCCCGAGAAGTGGTCACTGGATGCATACCGGCTGTTATTTGACGGATCCGTTGTATTTGATGCTTACAGGATATCAATAATTGTGACCGCGGCAGGAACGGTTTTCTCTGTGCTGATTACCTCAATGCTGGGCTATGCGCTGTCGAGGAAGAGTTTAAAATACCGTAATGTCCTGAATATGCTCGTCTACATCCCAATGATTTTTTCAGGGGGATTGGTACCGTTTTATATGGTTTTGCTCAAGCTCCACCTGAAGGACAATATTCTGGGCCTCATATTGCCGATGTTATTCAACCCGTTTTTCATGTTTCTGATTCTGAACTTTTTCAGAGGTTTACCGGATGCGGTCATTGAATCGGCCAAAATCGACGGTGCCGGTGAATTTAGGATTTACCGCAGCATTGTAATGAGACTTGCAGCTCCGGGAATAGCAACAATTACTCTTTTTTATGCCTTAAATTACTGGAACGAGTGGAATCTTGCACTGCTGCTCATAAATGACACCAAACTTTATCCGCTTCAATACCTGCTCAGAATGATTTTAATGAGGGTCACCTATGTAGGGCAGGCGGCAATGAATGCAAATGTGTCGGAAATTCCGGCCGAATCTACCAAAATGGCCACAGTTATTGTAACCATCGGTCCCATAATGCTGGTTTACCCTTTTGTACAAAAATATTTTATAAAGGGTATAACTATCGGTGCGGTAAAAGGCTAGGCTTTACCCGGAGAGATCCGGTTGGCATAAATTTAATTTAAAGGAGAGTTGAAAAAAATGAAGAAAGTAATTAAACTATTGTGTCTGGCTATGGCGTTAACAATGCTTTTAACCACCTTTGCAGGCTGCGGAAAAGATACTTCGGCAGAACAGTCAACAGCCTCGGCAGGTCAGTCGGCAGCTTCCTCGGCATCGGCCGACAGCTCGGCTGTAAAGCTGGAAGAAGTACCTGTTACAATCTACGTGGCAGGTGACAGGCCTAAACAGCAGGATGAAGTACTGGGAGCAATAAATAACGCTACAAAGAATGAATTGAATATTGATCTCAAAGTTAATTACATACCCTGGGGTGATTACGTAAGCCAGGTTAAGCTGAAAGCATCCGCCGGAGAGGAATTTGATATCTTCCTCAGCTTTTTTGGAGAACTTTCAGGCAACATTGCAAGAAAACAGTGTATTTCCATAAATGATCTTATTGATAAATACGGGGCCGACCTGAAGCAGCAGATACCTCAGAATCTGTGGGATTCTCTGACTGTTGACGGAAAAATATACGGTATCCCGGCAGTTTACGCAATGACTGAGATGGGCAGAGGTTTCCTGGTCCGCAAAGATCTCAGAGAGAAGTATAATCTTCCTGAAATAACAAGTCTTGCAACCTATGAACAGTTCCTTGATACAATTGCTAAAAATGAACCGGATGTCATACCGTGTCTTGGCGGTGACCTTTCTTCCGCGGTTGTTTGTGACGCAGGCGGCATCGGGCATTCCATATTTACTTTTGGCGGAGATAACATGGGTTATCTGTATGTTGATCAGGACAAAAGACCTTTGAAGGTTGAAAACTATATAAAAACAGATTTATTCAAAAAAATATGGCAAGAGGATATAAAGGCGTATAACAACGGTTGGTTTGAAAAGGACTACCTCTCCGATAAGGACCGCGACGGTAAATTTATTGCAGGCAAGGCAGCTTCCATGGGCGGTGACCTGTATAATATAAATGACCGTGAAAATCAGCTCAAAAAGAATGTACCAAACGGCGAAGTTGAACTGGCAATAATCAATAAAGGCGGAAAGTGGATCAACATAGGGCCGGTTAACAATTTTGGCATGATATCCTCAACCAGTAAAAATCCCGACAGGGCAGTAATGTTTATGAACTGGCTGAGAAAAGACCAGAAGAATTATGACATGTACATGCTGGGTATTGAAGGAAAAACCTACAAACTCAACGGAGACAAGGCGGAAGTTCCCGAAGGCGTCGATCCTAAAGACAGATATAATCCTACTCCGTGGTTTACAATGCACTTCCCTTACCTGAGAACTTGGACAACAGATTCACCTGCGTATACACAGGCGTTGGATTTCTGGAACAGCTTAAAGCCTGAAACAGCACCTCTTTCAACCTTCTCATACTCAAGTGAAAATGTAAAGGCTGAAAAGGCGGCGGTAGAAAAGGTTATGACTGATGAAGTGATTCCATTGTTCTTTGGCGCCAAGCAGTCGGAAGAAGATTATAACAAGGTTATTAAAAATCTTGAAGCTGCCGGAATCCAGAAGATTTTAGATGATACTCAGAAGCAGATTGACGATTTTGTTGCCAAGAATAACATTAAATAGAATGCGGTTTTAAATATCAAGCAAGTAAAATAAAACACAAAACTCAAGGAGATTAGTGCCTTGAGTTTTGTGCTTTTATTGTTAGAAAACCACAAGCTACTCAGGAAAATCCAATTTTTCCTCCTTGGTATAATCGCAATAGATTTCTGTCTTTATCCAGCCATTTGTTGATCCAATAATAGGATTATTATCTGTTGGGGTTCCCACTCATGACATAGAACGAATTATGTTATACTTTTTCTTTTAATTATTCAAGAAATTTACAGCATGGAACTCCATCACCTTATCATTACGTGTAACACTATACCTTTATTCTTTTAATGAAGTATTACTACTGAACCCACTTCTATCCAATTGTGAAAACTGAGTGACTAAATGTTCAAAAGGCTGAAAAACAATAAGAAAATCACTAACCCACTTATTCCCATACCCACAAAACCAGACGTTTTTAAAGATATAATTTAACATATTTAAATATTCACTTCTATCAATTTCTTCCTTGTGCCATCCCCGTAAGGGAATGGCTAAGCACATATTATTTCTTATACATTGTGTAAGCAAAAAAGAGAAAAAATTATTACTCAGTATGATTGAACAAACCTCCATTATGTCTAAGAATCGATTATTATTTACTAACTCAAAAGTTAAAAGAGGTACCTCAGGCGCCATTAAATTTGATTTCTTTTTCAAACAACTTTGTATTGATTTATCTATTCCTTGAGTCTCCAATAAGTTGATAAAAGATATTTCACATTCATTTGTAAGCCCTTGCAAATAAAATTGTAATATTGTTTTGCCTTCAGTTAAAATAGTAACATCACTAAAAATACTTGTTAAAGATTGTACAGTAGGAAGCATTAGAATTTCAATATTCGATAGATTAGCTGGCGGAGTATATTGAAATCTAAGAGAACTATCGTTATAGCAATATAGAGCTGCAACCATAAATTGTATTTCGCTATTTGAACATATAGCAGCTTTAGGATTAACTTTTTTATATAGATTCATATAACTTATGTGCTTACATTCTAAATTATTGTGGTTTAGTCCAGTATCTTTAGGAAGCATTTTATTATCAAATTTAATAAGCATAGTTTTCCTCACTTAATATTTTGCTTGACGTTAATCGGTCGGTCTGCAGGGAACTTGATATATTGAGTGTTTGCACTTCCGCATTATAAATGTGATTGTCAGCTGAAATTGGTGTTACGGTAAGTAAAAGAAATGTGGCCAATAAGCCCAGGATTATTCTCTTAATACTGTTCATGTCTGTTACCTCCTATATATACCATTTTAAACCTGTAAATACAATATAGCAATATAAGCGGTACAAAGTTCATTCGTTCCTTCCCTTAACATAAATTCCCGACTGAAGGATCAAACTTTACTGTAACAAAATTTTTATCGGTATATAATGGGTAACCATTAAAGAACTGTGCAATTATGAATTCATGCCGCTTACTCTTTAAAAAGGTATGGATTTATTATATTGACACATGATATAATTATTCTCTGGAGGGATGCAATTATGGAAGAAACATTGAACCTCATACTTGAGAAGCTGGGAAAGCTGGATAAACTCCATGCCGACATTAATGCTTTAAAAGCTGAAGGCAAGGTTACACATCAAAAGTTGGACATGATCATTGATGAAGTAGCAACTATTAAAGAACAAACTCTACATACCATGATATGAAAATTCAAATTTTAAATGACAGGACAAAAGCTATCTGACCGGTAGCTTTTTATTTTTGGTGAATTCCTGTTCAAATATTCAAATCACAACCGGCTCAATATCCAACTGCCGTAAATGTGCCCACGCCCACTATTAATTCCGGAATAATTTCAGTATAATATAGCTGTTTATATTTACATTTAAATATTATCAGTTTTGTTGTTATATATGCACTGCATGGAGAGGGAAGAACATGGGAAAATATACGCTGAATATGAAAAAATATGCTGTTCTCGGAAGGGCGGTAGCCGCAGAAAGTTCGGTTCTGTTGAAAAATGATGCACAGGCATTGCCTGTAAAAAACGGTGAAACGGTTTCTGTCTTTGGCAGGATACAGTTCAATTATTACAAAAGCGGGACCGGCTCGGGCGGAATGGTCAATACAAAATATGTAACAGGAATTTTGGATGCCTTAAAAGCCTGTGAGGATATTGTTATAGACGCGGAATTGCTGGACATATATGAAAAATGGGTTGCGGAGCATCCATTTGATCAGGGAAAGGGCTGGGGAAAGGAACCCTGGTCACAGGAGGAAATGCCCCTGACTGATGAAGCAGCGGAAGCTGCTGCAAAACGCTCGGATATTGCCCTGGTTATAATCGGACGTACCGCGGGGGAAGACCAGGACAATAAAGCTGAAAAGGGAAGCTATTTGCTGAGTGATCTTGAAGAGGATATGCTCCAAAAGGTATGCCGCCATTTTAAGCGCACTGCAGTTGTAGTGAATGCGGGCAATATTCTTGATATGAAATGGGTCGGCAAATATAGCCCTCAGGCGGTGCTTTACGTATGGCAGGGCGGAATGGAAGGCGGAAACGGTGCTGTTGATGTACTGACAGGCAGGGTCAATCCCTGCGGAAAGCTGACAGATACCATTGCATACGACATTTCGGATTACCCTTCCACTGAAAATTTCGGTGATGCAAACGAGGTTTTCTATGCCGAGGATATTTATGTGGGATACCGCTACTTTGAAACCTTTGCAAAGGACAGGGTGCTGTATCCCTTCGGTTTTGGACTGTCCTATACAGAATTCACTTTCGAAACCACAAGCTTTGCAGAGGATGCGGAAAAAGTCTCTCTTTCTGTAGCAGTTACCAACAAGGGCGGGAACGCAGGCAAGGAAGTTATTCAAATATACCTGTCCGCCCCTCAGGGGAAGCTGGGAAAGCCCGCGAGAAGCCTTGCGGCCTTTGGAAAGACAAAGTTATTGCAGCCGGAGGAGACTCAGGTACTCAGTTTTACTATATTAAAGAAAGACTTGGCCTCTTACGATGACGGCGGTTGTACCGGATATAAATCCTGTTATGTCCTGGAGGAGGGAAACTATGTTTTATATGCCGGAAGCGATGTCAGGAGTGCGAGGACGGCAGGAAGCTTTAAAATAGACGAAACGGCTGTAACTGAACGCCTTCAGGAAGCAATGGCTCCCCTTAAGCCCTTCAAAAGGCTGAAAGCTGCCGGGACAGCAGAAGGGCTTGATTCCGGCAATAGAATTACGAGGACGGAGGAAGCAGTACCGCTTCGTACTGTCAATTTGCCCGAAAGAATTAAAATTAACCGCCCTGAGGGCATACCCTATAAAGATGATCGTGGAATCAGGCTGGAGTCTGTATATGACGGGAAGGCAGCCATGGAGGATTTCCTGAGTCAGCTTTCAGATGAGGATCTGGCATGCATAGTCCGCGGAGAAGGCATGTGCTCTCCCAAAGTGACGCCCGGAACGGCTGCCGCGTTTGGAGGTGTAACCGAAAGCCTGCAGAAATTCGGCATTCCTGTGGGTTGCTGCGCAGATGGCCCTTCAGGCATACGTATGGACTGCGGAACCCATGCTTTCAGTCTGCCCAACGGAACCGCTGCGGCAGCAACCTTTAATACAGAACTGATAGAAGAATTATTTGGGATGCTGGGTCTCGAGCTTCGGAAAAATCATATCGATACTCTGCTGGGACCCGGTATGAACATACACAGGAATCCTCTGAACGGAAGAAATTTCGAATATTTTTCAGAGGACCCATTTCTGACCGGAAAAATGGCGGCAGCCCAGCTGCGCGGCATGCACCGCTGCGGTACTACCGGAACCATCAAGCACTTTGTTGCCAATAATCAGGAGTTCAGGCGCAACTTTATAGATTCGGTAGTTTCGGAAAGAGCGCTCAGGGAGATTTATTTAAAGGGCTTCAAGATTGCTGTTGATGAGGGCCATGCATTTATGGTAATGTCCACCTACGGAGCTTTAAACGGATTGTGGACAGCCGGAAACTATGATCTTTTGACAACTGTGCTCCGGAAGGAGTGGGGTTTTGACGGATTAGTAATGACCGACTGGTGGGCGAAGATAAATGATGAGGGTGGGGATGGACGCCTCGACAATACTGCAGCCATGGTAAGAGGACAGAATGATGTCTATATGGTTGTGAACGATTCATATGCCAACAGCGGCGGGGACAATACACTGGAAGGCCTGGCACGGGGAACTGTTACACGCGGTGAACTTCAAAGAGCCGCGGCAAACATATGCGGGGTACTTATGAAACTTCCCGTTATGGAAAGATACCTTGGAAGGCTTTCAGAGGAAGAAACCGCTGATATGCATTATTTGGAGGACGACGGAAAGTCAAAATCCGTTCCCGGCTGCATACCGGTTGGCGACGAGCTGATTCTTGACGTCTCAAATATTAACACGGACAGGGGTTCTGACGCAATGTTCGGGCTTGAATTCAAAAAGCATGGTATTTATACCTTGAGTTTTAAAATCAGAGCTGTCTCTTCCGAACTTGCACAGCTGCCCATGTCAATATTTATTAATCAGCATCTGATAAAGATACTGACTATTAATGGTTCCAACGGTGAATGGATAAACAGTTCTCTGGAAATCGGCCCGTATAGAAGCAAATATGCCTACCTGAGACTGTTTTTCGGACAGAGCGGCATGGAACTGGGTGAAATTAAGGTGACATATAAAGGAGAATAGGCCGTCACCAAAACATTCAACATCCTGCTTGGGGTTGCTGCTCAAATCGGCGTCCGGCCGAAAGTTCACTTATCATATGGAAAAGGATGCCGTAATAGGACAGCGGAATCTTTGAGATAGAATTTGACTATAGTCGTTTAGTGGCTTGAAGCCGCTTGCTGCAAGACTTATAATGAGATTGTACACATTTGTGTGCAACGGTATCCGGAGCCGAATCCTATATGAAAGGAGTGGTTTGCGTTGAAGACTATAATGGAGGTGGCCGTCATCTGACGGCCCGGGGTGCTCAGCCTGAAAGGGTTGAGCGCCCTTTTTTGAGATCTAATAATTTATGAGCATAAACGGTTATAATGATTCTTTATCTTGACGGCTGACGAAGTCACATAATAAAATAAAAGTAGGAATAACTATTTGTTTTTCCTGAAAATTCTGGTGAAAGGGGAGTGTTGAAATGATGAGCTTATTTAGTAATGAGGTGGCTTTTATATAACTGAATACGTGTGAAAGGTATATCTTTTTGTGAAACCAATTTTCTTGGTCTGTTTTGTATGCCTTTCGCGTTAACAACCTGTAATAACCCTAAAACCGATTATTTATTTATCAGAGCTAAAGTACGGTAAGGTTATCGTACTTTTTTTATGTCCGCAGGGGTTGTTCTCTGCGGATTTTTTTGCAATTTTATACCGATATTAAGGAGTGAATTTTCTTGTTAAAATATAAAAATGCCAAAACAATTCTTCCTGAGTGTCTGCTAAGAGAACTTCAGCAATATGTCAGAGGTGAAATGATATATGTCCCCGGTGACGATTCACCACGGGCCGGCTGGGGGGAAGCAAACGGAACCAGGGAGAAATACATTGTAAGGAATAATGAAATCATGATGCTTTATAAAAGTGGAGTCAGCAAGGAGGATATTGCCGACAGATTCCACCTTTCCGAGTGCAGCATAAAAAAGATCATACAAAATAAAGGAGAGGTCTCAAAACGATGCAATTGCAATACATGAGTTATCATTAGTTAGCATTGAATATTGTGCCCGAGTACAGCTTCAATAAATGGGACGCTCAATTAAAAGTACATGACTGAAATACTTGTGATGAGCCGTACAAATTTCTGGCTTGTACTTTGTGAGCAATCCATTTATTGAAGTTTGTAAAGGAGCACTATTATATATTTTTACATGTAATTCAAATGTGTTAATTTTGCGACATCTCTTGTATTTTTCACAACTCGAAGGAGTTCCGGCCGTAGTTCTGACGGAATTCCAGAGGTGTCATGCCTGTAAACTTTTTAAATACATTATTAAAATGATTCTGATAATTATATCCCAGCGCAAATGAAATTTCCTGTATGGATTTATTTGTGAATATCAGCAGGTTTTTTCCCTCTTCCACGCGTATAAGATTTATATTATCCAGCAGCGATAGATTAGTCTCTTTTTTTATGAGACTGGACAGATATACGGCATTGAGATTTACATATTCCGCCAGTGTTGTAAGAGTAATCTTTTCTTTATAATGGCTTTTAATGTACTGCATTACACGCTTTATATGAAGTGAGTAATTGCTGCTGCTTGAAACTGAAACCAGATATGCCAGGGTCTCAAGGGTATACGCAGTTTTTAAGATGATTTCCTGGGGCTGTTTCATATTGGCAATACTTGCCGAAAAGCTCTCTATCAATCCAATCACCCTTTTGTAAGGTGCATTGCCAAGAATGGCAAATACACATGAAATAGCACAAAGCACTATGGATTTATTTTTTAATATCCGGAAATTATCATCTATGACCTTGGTATCCCATAGCAGAGTGGAGTGACTGTTCAGTAAATCTATGATGTCGTCCATACTTCCCTGTATGATTTTATCCTTCAATTTAAGACAAAAAGCATAAAGCGCATTATACTCATCATTTTCCGACGAGTTTGTAATGTGATCCTTCAATTTTATGGGCAGTGCCGCGACTTTAATATCTTTATTTCCGTACTCCTCCCGAACCGGGGAATACCAGCTGTTTTCCTCGGATTTGCTTAAAACCAGTAAAAGCTGGCCAAGGTGACAAAGCCTTTCTTCAGAGACAATAGGTAAAGTCCTTATCAAATTTTCATATTTAACCTTTTTATGAAGAGGCAGGGACTTATTGGTGAAGATATCTTCAATTCCTTTAGCATCCGGGATATATGAGAGCATTGGCCCTGCAACGTAGGCAGCCTTGATTGTTTTATCACTGCTGACCGGTACGATAATGTATCCCAAGTATCCTTTTGTACGATATGTATTTATATTGTTTGAAAACTCGGCCGGCTGGAAGAACAAATCCTTAAGAAAACCGGATATTTCTTCAAAGTCGGCATATTCCAGAATACCTGCATAGTCATAGTTCTCGGAAAATAAAGTAGGGGGTGAATCGGGATCTTCAATGTACATAACAGGTACCTGAGTAGTTCCGGTATAGGTGTTAATTATTTTGCCTATTGTACTTTTTTCGTGCATAATTATTCCTTTCTAATGGGTTAATGTACAAAAGTACATTAATTAAATGTAAAAAATCTTTATTTCATATATGTATTATAATATACAAAATGCTACAATAGTTACAATATTTTAACTATATGTGACAATAATTATGATTCAAAGACAGATTTTCCTGGGGAGTTTGATATGACTAAATTACGGGTGAGTGTATTTGATTGCAGATGCGGCGATGTTATTGCCAGAGATGTAATCAGTGACAAAGGGTTGATTTTGGCTGCAGAAAATTTAGTACTGAATGATTTCATAATTTCAAAATTAAAAACTATCGGTATAACTTCTGTATGGATATTTAAAGATTCGAGCCGCACATATAGATATTACGAAAAGAAGGAAAAGATGGTTGCAGGGTATAAGGAAACAGTTTTGTCGGTCAAACATGTTTTTAATAAAATTGCAGCCGGAAAAAGGTTTGAATACAAGGAAATAAGGCGTATTGCGGAATCAATTTACAATAATCTGGATGGCATAGACATTATTATACAATACCTTAATCAGCTTAAAGGGTATGACGACTACACTTATTCGCACAGTGTAAATGTGGGTTTTTATTCAATGCTGATCGGAAGGCGGCTCCATATGCAGGACTCCAAGCTGATAGACCTGATACAGGCCGGATTGCTGCACGATATAGGTAAAATGAAAATAGACAACGAGCTTCTCAACAAGATAGGCAAGTTATCCGATGGAGAATTTGAAACAATTAAAACTCACAGTTATTTGGGCTTTGAGATACTCAATGCGTCGTCATCAAATTTTGGAATCGATATAAAAAACGCTGTTCTTATGCACCACGAGAGAATAGACGGTTCGGGATATCCCATGGGCGCAAAGGATGAAGAGATAGGAGAATATGCTAAAATTGTTGCCATAGCAGATGTATATGACGCTATGACCTCAGACCGCCCGTATAAGAAAAAGGTTACACCATTTGAGGCCTTCAACATGTTCCTTACTTCAGGGCTCAGTACATTCGACACATTGGTATTGCACACATTCCTGGTGAATTTTTCAACCCATCTTGTAGGAGCCAAGGTTCAGCTTGATACGGGAGAAATAGGTGAAATTGTATATATTCCTCCTCATGAAATTATTAATCCTATCATAAGAGTGGGTTCAACTTTCCTGAAGGTAACGAGAAATGAAAGCCCCCAGATTGTAAGCTTTGTATAAAAAGCGGTATTTGCAGCCCCAAGTGACCTGTAGAGAAGTGTCCAGAAATGGCCTTCTTTATGGGTTTTTATTTTGAAATTTATGTGCAAAAAAAAAGGACTCCAAAGAGTCCTTTTTGACAAGTACTGCAGAGATTATTTATTGACTTTTACAGTGGTTGCCTTGCTTTCGTTTCCATAAATATCGGTTGAAGTTACAGTCAGGGTACAATTTGTTTTTACCGGAGTAATATCAACGGTAAAGTCTCCTTTTTCATCGGAAAATCCTTCCCCTATAACGGTTTCACCCTTCTTGACATTAATTATTGAGAAGGCTTCGGTTTTACCTGTTACTGTTTTTGATGTTTTTAAGACCTTATTTACTGTTGGGGCATCAGGTGCTACGGTATCAGTCTCATAATTATATTCCGGAGTAACACCGGTAGAACTTCTGCCCATGTTTAACATATCACTGAAGTTGAAGGAATTCTCAGGCGTTATCTCGGGGAAATCGATAACCACCTCTTTATTGATTTTGGTATAAACGGTGTTAAAGGTAATTCCCAGCTTAAAAATGCCTTCGTCTTCACTTTCTTCCTTTATGTATTCGGGGTCTTCAAGAGCGTTGAAGTTTTCATAGGCGGCACTTATTTCTTTCATATTTATGACAAAATCACAGGTGCCGCTCTCGCTTACAATATAGCCCTGGCTGTTGATTCCAAAATCAATATCAATACCTTTGTCTCCAAGAATTTTTACATCCTTGACCGATGACATGATATTGTCCCAGGTTTTAAGGAATTCAGGAAGTTCAGCCTTGAATTTTTCAAAGGATCTGTTTATTTCTCCCTTTGCTTTCATCCTTTGCATATATGAGAGGCCGGACATGTCAATGCTATCCATGGAAAGATCTCTAACCAGGTTCAATGCAGCTTCATTCTGTGCAAGGTTGGTTACAGTGTAGGATAACAGCTTTTTAAATGTAGCGTCATCAAGCTTCAGGTTGTATACAGAAAGAGCCTGATTATCAACGGTTTTGATCCCCTTGCTGGTAACTATGGAAAATCCGGGGTTTGAGCTCTTGACGAAATCCTTGATAAAATTTATAAGCTTGGGAGTCAGTTTGGTGCTGTACTGCATAAGCTGTTTGCTGGATGCGCTAAAAACAGCGATATCCTGAGAGGATAACATATTGTCGGTATCAAGCACCATATATTCCTTAGCCTGATCCTTGACCGATATAAACTTCATTAAAAGTGATGGAACTTTAAATATTTCCTTAACTTTCGGAACATCTCCGGTCAGGTCTGTATCGACCCATACCGATGCTTTTGTACTGATTCCATTCATATCAACCGAAATGTCAGCCTGGCCTTGTGCGACGGTTTTATCTGCATTGCTTTTTGCTTTTTGATTTAATTCAATTTTCATTCCGTTAAGCAATGCGGCTATTTGGTCAAAACTTTCCTTGTCGTAATCCTTTAAACCTTCGGAAGTTAAATTGAAAGTTACATCTGTTTTACTCTCGCTCGAAGTTATTTCAGGCTGCCTGCTCAGGGCACTTAAAAGTACAAGCTCATCAGTGGCGCAGCCGGCAAGAATGGTAAAACTCAAAGTTAAAACCAGGATAAGACAAAATATTTTTGTAATCGTTTTCATAATACACCTCCATAATATCTACATTTTATCACACACGGGTTTTGATGTAAATTTATACCACGAAAAATCATGCAAATTGCCGATATATGCAGATTAGAGAAGATCAGCACGTATTGAAAAATTCCGGGCAGCTTCTCCAAAAGTTTGATAAAGTCCGCCAAACTGAATATAATGATATATGTAGAGGTAATGAAAAAGAATTATTTCAAGCTTAGGAGGAATTGATATGAAATTTTGCTGGACTACCATTAAGGTAACAAATATGGAGAAATCCCTTCGGTTTTATGAGGAAATAGCAGGACTTCCCGTAAACAGGCATTTCGGTGCGGGCACAGACATGGAAATAGCTTTTATGGGAGAAGGGGAGACTTTGGTTGAACTTATATATAACAAAGGTGTCAATGAAGTGAGCCTGGGACAGGATATATCACTTGGTTTTGAAGTTGAATCAGTTGAAAAAATGATGTCTTTTGTTAAGGAAAAGGGAATAGCTGTTCACAGCGGACCTTTTCAGCCAAATCCCCATGTTAAATTTTTCTATGTAACAGATCCGGATGGCTTAAGAATACAATTTGTAGAAAATATGTAGTTTCATTACGGACCACTCACACAAAAAATCCTGATATCATGTAAGGGGAGTGTGGCAAATTGAAAATATTTTCATTTTACTACACTCCCTTTGGAAAAACTGCTTCTTTTAAAAATTTGAGTGCTGAATTCCAGTCCATTTGTTGAATTGCTGACTCAAGTCCGCTGATTCCGTTTTGCTCAAAACTTTGGAGCAGCAAGGGTTTTATCAGTCTGAAACGTTCAAAGGCCTCAAAATCACCTCTCTCAACAAGTGAAATCAAACCTTCAAGCTCATTTTCCAACGTTGCAATACCGTGGGCAATTTCCTGCTGACGCGGAGAAACGTCAATTTGACCTGAGGTAGCATTTGCCTGCTTCTCAAGAACTTTGTTTCTTTGCACCAGAGCGGCTGCCGTTGAGTAGATCCGCCTGAATTGTTCCTCCAGATCCGGGAAAACCGGAGACCGGCAGGTTTCGCCTTCAGCTCCCGCTGCCCTGAGTTTTTGTACTGCAGCTGCAGCCGACAGGGATAAAGGCGCTGCTCCGATATTTGCCGCAATACCCTTCAGGGAATGGCACAATAAAACAGCTGCGGAATAGTCTTTATTTGTCAGGGCTGTTTTCAGTTCGTGAACGAAGTTCTTATGGTTGCTGACAAACAAGCTGAGAATATTTAAATATACGCCGTAATCACCGCCCAGCCTTTTCAGGGCGGATGAAATGTCCAGTGCGGCAGCTTCAGCAGCATTCCTCCATTTTTCAATTGTCAGAAGCAGTTTATCGGGATCAAAAGGTTTGGTGATATAGTCATCCACCCAGGTATTCAGTGCCTTTTTCCTCACTGCTTCATCAATGTCGGCAGTGAGTGCTATTATAACCGGTTTGCTTGCAAGCGGCAGCTCCCTGATCCTTCTGGAAGTTTCAAGTCCATCCATTACGGGCATGTGCAGATCCATCAGGACAATGGCATGGGGTTCCTGCTGCAGCTTGTCCAGAGCCTCCTGCCCGCTTGAAGCCCTTGTGACATTGTGGCCGGCATTGCAGAGACATTCCTCTGCTACCATAAGGTTGATTTCATTATCATCCACAACCAGGATCTTTAAGGCGGATGCCGCTGTAACATGTCTGGAGAAGGGCTTCAAACCGGTAAGACAATCGTGCAGCTGCTTTAGCCCGAACGGATAAAGCAGCTGCAGCTCATCATATTCTTTTTTTTCGAAGGTTCCGGCAGCTATTAGTTTACATTCCGGCGAGACCAGGCCGGAAAGCCCGGAGACATCACTTCCGTCCGGCTGATAAACCAGGAACCCGGTGTCTTCCAGTAATCCGGACCCTTCAGTCCTTCCGGCGGTTATAATACCCATACCAAGGAGCTTCAAGAGCCTGGCCGTATGAGATAGTAAAACAGGATTTTCAACGAGGATTGCTGCTTTTAAACCGGAAAGCTCAGGTTCTATAGGAATTGAAGTATCCGGAACAGGCGACAGCCGTATGGTAAATTCAAATTTACTGCCTTGTCCCGGCTGGCTTTCAAGGTCTATACTTCCACCCATTTTTTCTATAAGGTTCTTGCTGATGGCAAGACCCAGGCCGGTTCCTCCGTATATTTTGTTTATACTGGGGTCGCCCTGGGAAAAAGGCTTGAATAATTTGGATTTTTGTTCGGGCGAGATGCCAATGCCGGTATCCTCTATTATAAATTCAAGAATAAGCTGAGCCGGGCTGATTTCAGCAGCCGATACATTAGCCGATACATTAATTGAAACACTGCCCTCCTCAGTAAATTTTACCGCATTGCCCACAAGGTTAAGCAATATCTGTCTCAACCGGTCAGGATCGCCAATTAAAAAAATCGGCACTTCCTCATTTATATTGATAATGAAATTGAGTCCTTTATTTCTGATGCTGTTAAAGAGGATATTAACAGTTTTATTCAGAAGTTCATACAGATCAAACTGTACTTCCTGAAGTTTCAGCTCCTGAGTGTTATATCTGGAGTAATCAAGTACATCATTTACTATAGTTAAAAGGCCTTCTGCCGAATATTGGATTTTTTGCAGGTAATCGTATTGTCTTGAATCGAGCCCCGAGTTCATTAACATGCGGCTGAGACCCAGAATGGCATTTAAAGGTGTACGTATTTCATGACTCATATTCGCAATGAATTCACTCTTGGCCTGGCTGGCCGCTTCGGCAGCAGTCTTTTTATTTATAAGATCTTCCTGTGCTTTCTTCTGATTGGTAAAGTTTCTTATATAACCTGCAACCTTTAGGATTTTTCCATCCCGGTCCCATGCCAGTGCAAGGCATGATAGCAGCATCCAGTGCCAGCTCTGCTCCGGAGTGTTAATACGGCAGGTTACTTCAAATCCCCCGGCCTTACCAGACAGATAATCGGTAAATGCTTTATTCACCATTTCCCTGTCTTCAGGGTGGACAAGATCTTGAAAATCTACCTTTAAAAAATCTTCGGGATATTCCACTCCTATATAATCGCAGATAATTGTAGATTTATTTGTGAGCACGTCATATTCCCAGATGCCGATTTTTCCTGCTAAAGCTGCAAATCTCAGCCTTTCCTCGCTTTCCCGCAATGCCAGTTCGGCTTTCATTCTGGCGGTTATGTTCCGGACCAGCACAATGAAGCTTTTAGCTTTGTTACTTACCGGAGTTTTAGCTGCCAGGGAGATTTCAAACCAATGTATTTCTCCGGAGGAATCAGGGAAGGGGAAAGTCTCAATCACTTTTTTACCCGATTTTAGAGCTGACTCCATTGCAGCTTTTATTAATTCCAAATTATCCCCGGATAAGAATTCACTTATGTTTTTGCCTATGATAGAGTGCTGCTGAAAAATAATATCTGAGGAGGGTGCCCTGTAATCAAGACATTTACCGGTAATATCGATTTCAAAAAGCCTGTCGGAAAGCGCATTGAGAGTTGCATTCAATTGAACGTTTTTTTCCCTGATCACTCTTTTATAATATAGTATACCGGGAATAAAAAGGGCTGCTGCTATTACAAAAACCATAACAGCATTTAATAATATAATACTTGTTAAATCCATCTGTTCCTCCAGCCGTCGGTTTTTATTTTACCTTTGTTCCTGCATAATAATGGAATTGAACAGGTTACTTATGTATAATACATGTATAACGATATTATACATAAGTTTATCATATATAAATAGTTACGGATTTTCGGCGGGTAGAATAGTTAAGGAGGAGCTGGCTATTTGAATTATATAAATAAAAATCCTGAAATAATGATAATAGATGATACTCCTGAACATGTACATTTTATTGCTTCAATAATCAGGACCAGGAACTATAGAGTAAGGGTGGTCACCAGCGCTTTGCATACCTTTGATGCATTGAAGAGGGGAGTCCCGGATTTGATTTTACTTGATGTAATAATGCCTGAAATGGATGGTTTCGAACTGTGTGCCTTAATAAAAAAAGATCCCCGGTACCAATCGGTGCCTATCATTTTTCTGACTGCCGTAAAG
Organism: Bacillota bacterium; assembly: GCA_023392075.1. Taxonomy (GTDB): domain Bacteria; phylum Bacillota; class Clostridia; order Acetivibrionales; family DSM-1351; genus Ruminiclostridium. The sequence continues at coordinate 18,069 of JAEVZU010000299.1, forward strand.
GACAGTGAAAACATAGTCAGAGGCTTTGAGGCCGGTGCTCAGGATTACGTATCAAAACCTGTAAATGCAAATGAACTGCTTGTACGGATACAGACACATTTGAATTTAAAAAAGAGGACCGATAAACTTCTTGAAGCCTATAACGATATAGACAGCTTCAACCATATGCTCTCACATGATTTAAAGACACCTGTCTGGTCAATAAAGAAGCTTGCAGGCTTTTTAAAAGAGGCGGTCGTAAACCGGAATGCCGGGGACATAGATGAGCTCCTTGACATGCTGACTGAGAAAACGTCCGAGACTGTTGAGCTTATTGAAAAATATGTACAGCTGGCTAAACTTTCCCGGACTGCCTTAAATATTGAATCTGTCAGTATGAATAATCTTGCGGCAAAGGCTTTTGAAGAAATAAAAAAAGCCTGTCCTGGTCAGAAGCTAGTATTCGAAAAAAACGAATTACCCGTTGTCCATGGTGACAGCCTTCTCCTGGGTCAGGTAATGATTAATCTGTTTTCCAATGCGGCCAAGTATTCGAGAGGCAGGGATCAGTCGATAATTCAAATGAGCTGCAAAAAAATCGACTATGAGTACTTGTTTTCAATAAAAGATAATGGTGTCGGTTTTGACATGAATTATGCTCAGAATATTTTTAAATTGTTTGTAAGACTCCATACTCAAAGTGAGTTTGAGGGCACCGGAACAGGACTTTCCATCGTAAAGAAAATCATAAATCTGCATGGGGGCAGAGTCTGGATAACAGCTGTGGCTGACAGGGGTGCCGAGGTTTGCTTCACTTTACCGGTCGAAGTTGAAGTCGGGAACTTATTTGGTTAAACGCTTCAGATCCATTGGAGTCATGCCATGATGCTGCTTGAACAAACGTGTAAAGTAGTCCGTATTTCTGTACCCCATTATTTCACTGATTTCATAGGTTTTGTACTTTCCTGACAGAACCAGGGCTTTCGCTCTTTCCATCTTTACTTTGGTAATGTAGTCAACGACACTTTCACCTGTCACCTGGCGGAAGATCTTGCCCAGGTATTTACTGCTGTAATTAAGCGTTCTGGCTGCATCCTCGAGAGTGGTCCGCCCTTCAACATTATTTATAAAATATTCACACATAAGCTTTACCACAGGATTTATTCCGCTGATATGCAAATTATTAATAAAATCTGCCAGTCTCTGTATACCGTCAGTGAAAGATTTAATTATTGCAGCAGCACTTTCCAGCGGCTTCATGGAAGTACTGAAACCTTTAAACTGAAGCTTGTCAAGCCAGGGCATTTCAGATATGAGAAGCCTGTACAAGTTTTTCAAGCTGTTTTCCAGCACTATTGACAGTTTAAAACTATCCTCTTCATAAAAATCTGCCAATCTCAAGGCAAGATTTTTCGCATATGCTGCAGCATTTTTGCTGCTCTCTTTTATAAGCCTGAATAATTCCTGTTCCTCCTGAATTGAGTATGGAAGTTTAAGGCTTTCTGCCAGCTGAAGCCTGGTATGCTCAGCCAGCTTCCGGGTTTCGCCCTTCTCCTCCAGATACAGCCTGGCACTGCTTAATAACTCATCAAGCTCTTCTGCTGCTATAGGCTTTAGAAGATAATCAAAGGCGCCGAGCCTGATGGCTTGACGTGTGAAGGAATAATCGCAGGATCCGCTTATAATAACGACACACAGATCATTTCCACTGTCCCGTAATTCCCGTATAAATTGAATGCCGTCAATTTTTGGCATCCTGATATCAACAAACACTATATCATACTCCGCGGAGCTTATTTTCTCAAGAGCTTCTTTTCCGTCCCCTGCTTCACCGGCAATAACAAAGCCGTGCAGATTGAATAAAAACGATTTTTTCAGTTCATACCGGATTGCCCTGTCATCATCTACAATCAGTACTTTGTACATTTTTGTCCCCTGTCTCTCGAACTGCGTTAATACTATAATACTTTAAATCGGGTGATTTTTAAAGATGAGTTTTTTGCCGGCAAATCATACTAATTTAGGGTGAAAAAATTCCAAAGCTTGCAAGGATCATATCAATTGTTGAGCTTTTTATAAGCTCTCTGAAATAAGCAATTAAGGTCATTCCGGCGGTGCACTCTATTAACCGATTGGACTTGCAGAAATAATCCTGTGATAGAGATTGCAGTGCCCCAGACCTTTGCCTTCAGGCATTTCAGAGTTGTCGAACCAGAGCCGCTCCTCCTCCAGTTCCTCAATGGAAGCTATGCTGCCTTTTAAAAATTCATTGATTCTGAATTGAGCGGTACTTACCCGGGCCAATAATCCACCGTAACGTATATCAAGTATTTCCCAGCCAAAGGGCTTGTAGGTGTGAAACCACTGCTCCCTGTGGGCTGCCCGCAATTCATCTATGGAATTATACAGTTTGGGCAGACTGTCGGCTGCTATTATGCCAAGATGCTTTTTATCCCTGCTGTCATAAGCGGCCTTCAGTTCTATTCCTATACTGCTTTTAAGACTCAGAACCGTACAGAGCTTATGTACCATTTGGAAGATAAATCTCCATTGGCCGCTGGTGGAGGCATAGTTTATAAATTTTGACTCAAGCTTTGAATAATATGTTTGCAAATCCAGCCCTTCCAGATGTTTGTCAAACAAGCCCATCAGGATATCCTGCCATAAAATGTACTTGGGAGGATTTGCAACATCATGGTATATGCCTGCTGCCCCGGGTGCCTGATTTATCAAGGAAATATCCAGAAATGCCTGTGCACTTCCGCCGGTGCAGAATTCAAATCTTTCATTCAGTTTATCCAGGTCAATTTCAGCGCTGTAGCCATGCTCAGCAAAAAGCTGCAGGCCCAGCAGAGCAGAAAATATGTTCGTTTCGGCACCATTATCGCCCCAAAGGGTAGCAATGACTTTTCTGACACCTTCTTTTTTGCAGGCGCTCATGGCAGCATTGGTTGTCACAAATGTTTTTCCGTAGTTTACACATATACCGTTCCAGGTCCAGATTCCACCGGCAAATATAATATCCTGCCTTAACTGTTTATTGCTTTTGATAAGGCGCAGGTAGGAAGCTTCATCATTATGATAGTAATCCCAGTAGACCAGGGACAGGTTTGCCGGAATTTTGCCGGGCACATCCTCTGGAATGACCGCATTCATATCATAGTAATCGCCTGTTTTAGAACCCAGGCGGAAATACATATCGCTCCAGATCATGGGTTCCAGGCCATATTTGTCTGTAATTGCTGTAACCATTCGAAGATGTTCCGACATGATGTCAAACCTTCTCCTGTAACCATGCTTATCGAGATATTTGCCTAACCCGAGAAGATGAGCTTCATCCATACCCAGATGTATCTTTTTGCTTCTGAAGGGCTTTGTTATTGCTTTAATAAGCTTTTCAAGAAACTCATAGGTCTGTTGGCTGCCCACGAGAAGAATATCCTCGGTATCTTTGATATCCTTTGCGAAATTCCATTTGAGTGCCTGGTCTATATGGGCCAGCGTCTGGATGCAGGGTATGATTTCAATTCCAAATATGTCGGCATAAGTATCACACTCCTTTAACTCCTCATATGAGTAGCTCCCCCGCATATACCCGAAATAAGGAAGTCCGTCAACCTTGTAGGTATCTTCGGTATAGAGCATTAATGTATCCAGGCCCATAACAGCCATTTTTTCCAGGAGCAGCTTAACATTTTCCACTTTTAAGACAGCATTTCTGGAGACATCCACCATAACCCCGTCCATATCAAATTGAGGCTGCTCAACAATATGGAAGCTGCTGCCCTTCCTCAGATTTTCAATAAGCAGCCCCAGACCCCTGTAAAGATGTATTTTTTTATCAAACCTGATACATCCGCAGTTGTCTGAAAAGCTGACCTCCAGGGTTCCCGGCCTTTGCTCCAATGCCACGGCGATGCCATCCGGGGATATTTCAAAGGCCAGCATTCCGCCAAATATTTCAATGCCTTTGTCAAAAAAATCCGTATTACCGGTAAATTTAAATTTCATCCCAAAACACCTCTTTTTCAAAATTAAAAAGTTTTTTAAAGTTAAGACTTTGCTTTTTGTGCCATATCATACGTGCGTCTTGCAAGCTCGGATATTTCCACCAGACCGAAGCCGTCCACACCCGATTTTAATTTGTTGTTAAGGGGTTTGATCCATTTGTCGGAAAGTCCGCCGGCTCCGTTAATCATTCCCACTATTGAACCTGCCGTAGCTCCATTGCAATCTGTATCAAAAGCGGCCATAACAGCTATGCCTATGGATTTTTCAAGCACGGCTTCCCCATATATCAGTGCTATACATACAATCATAGCATTGGGGATGGTATGGCACCAGTGGTAACCAGTTTTTTCGTCATAGAGCTTATGTACCTTGTCAATAGCCTGTTCCCAGTTCAAACCAAGCTCTTTCCAGGAGAGAACATCATGAACTGCTTCAAATAATCGGGATTTTTCCGGGATTTGCGACAGACCGCATTCAATGATTTTATACGGGTCATTTAACAAAGCTGCAGCAGACAGCATGGCAGCAATAAACATTTCACCGTATATACCGTTCTTAACATGTGAGATGGAAGCATCCCGCCAGGCCAGCCCGGCCCCGAGCTCGGGATCTCCGGGGGTGATATAGCCGAAAAAATCACCTCTTATCTGTGCGCCTATCCATTCTCTGTACGGATTTCTGCAGCTGGCCGAAAACGGTGGATATATCAGATTTACTATATTTTTGTAGGCAATTCTCTCGGCAGTACAGGTGTGAAGGATGGGAAGGTTTGAAAGCCAGCATTCCGCAACATCCTCCGGAGTGAAAGCCATCCCGTATTGCTCAAGTATTTTAAGTCCGATAACAGTATAGTTTGTATCATCGTCTTCAGGCATATGCTGCACATTATTTATCCAGTTCTTAATGCTGCTGCCATAAACGCCGCCCTCGTCACTGACATCATACTTTTTACGAAGCTCCCCGGAAATGTCGGAGGATATGTAATAGTTTATGGGATAATTGTAGGTAGCCTTCAGAAGTCCGGTAATACGTTCCCGGGACCAGCCTTCCACCGGCTGGCCCAAAAGGCAGCCTGCACACCTTCCAAGCCAGGCGCCGTATATTTTATCATAACTAAGGGTTTCCATGCGTTCGGATAACAATTTGACATTCAAGTCCGGACGGAGTGAAGGTCTGGACGCTTTTATGGCTTCGAGCTCCGACGGTTCAAAAAAACGGTAATCCTTTTTGATGGGCAAATGCTGGATCTTGTCCAAAAAGGCTGCTGCCAGCACTTCTCTTTGAGTATTCAGGGGATTCATATCCTTTATTTCGTGGGCAGTTTCAATTAAGTCTTTAACGTCCCTTCCTTCATCCACAGCCTGTAAAAGCTCGAAATCCAGATAATCTCCATAGTTCAGCCAGGGTTGCTCCTTTAACATGCTTACCTCCATGATGTTTTCCCACCGTCTGCACAGGAGGAAGACATTTACATTTACGATATATTTTATTGCTTCGATCTGCTTTGTATTATATAATAATTATATTAAAAATGAAAATAATTTTCAACATAATAGCTTTGGAAAAAGATAATCTTCATTTTGCAAATTGTTTTTAGACACAGACTTAGTAACAATTTTTTTAAGGTTTGGCATAAAAGCCGGGAAAGCAGAGCTGCCCATGCGGGATTCCATGCCCCATTCACTAGAGGCTTCAAAATACAGGGATGAACAAATTAAAGCTTCGACACAGAATTTGGATACGGCTCTGAAAAATGCAGCCCCGCCTGCCTTAATAAAAAGGCTGATTGACGAGAAAATGCATCAGAGCTCTATAAGCACAATTATTAATAGCTGGGCCGGGATAACGGATTCGGAATTGAAAAGCCGGACGGTTATTGCGGAAATTGAGGCAGTATCCCTTAATGGGCTGGTATTTGCCGGACTTCCGGGGGAGTGCCTGACAGAGACCTGCCAGGGGTTAAAGGCTCAAAGCGTAGGAAATAGGCTGATTGTGCTTGATCAGGTCAATGGGTATATGGGTTATATGACAACTGCAGAAGCCTATGATCAGGGTGGATATTCCTATTGGGGCAGCTGGCTCAGGCGTGATGCTGAAAAAATATTAAGAAAAAAAATGCTGCAACTTATAAGGCAAATTTAATTATTTACTAAAATTTTTAAAAAATTATTATGCAAATTATATATAGTAAATTATATATGTTTTGTATGATTATATAAATAAATATAAAATTTTGAAAAATTAACTTTTCAAGCAAAGTCTCAAAAGGATTGAAAAAAGAATTATAAATTCTCAAGCATTATTAAAAAATAGCGAGGTGGAAAATGCAGGACAAACAGTGCCTACTAAAAATAAGAAGTCTTTACAGCAGTTTTTCTAAAATTGAAAAGAAAATAGCGGATTATATTTTTTTACATGAGATTGAGATTATTTATATGTCCATAACCGAATTCTCCGAAAACTGTGAAGTCAGTGAAACCTCAATAGTGAGATTTTGCAGAAAGATAAATCTGAAGGGTTATCAGGAGTTTAAGCTTGTTCTGGCGAGGGAATGTGTAAATCCCCAGGAAAATCTCCATGAAAAAATTCATGGAGATGACAGTATTGAAGAAATTATCAACAAAATAACCGTTGCAAATATTGAAGCAATAAAAAATACTTCCAAAATACTTTCTACAGCTGCAATGGAAAAAGCCATCAATGCAATTCTGGCAGCCGACAGGATTGATATCTATGGAGTGGGCGCTTCTGCCTTTACTGCGGGAGACGCCAAATACAAGTTTATGAGAATAGGCATCAAGTGTGAATCCTTCAGTGACCCGCACCTGCAAAACATGTCGGCGGTAAATCTGGATCCCAAAAGTGTTGCCATCGGCATAAGCTTCAGCGGCAGTACAAAGGATACGGTGGATTCACTGGCTCTGGCCAAAAAAGCAGGTGCATTTACAATTGCCATAACCAACTATGAAAAATCTCCCATTACCAAGTATGCCAATGCCATACTGCTTACCTCCGCAGAAGAAACTCCTCTTAGAAGCGGTGCACTGACTTCCAAGATCGCCCAGCTGCAGGTGCTGGATATATTCTATACGGCGGTAGCCATAAAAAGAGGCGATCTGGCATTTGATATGCTGAACAAAACAGCCGAAGCTGTTTTGCCGAAATTGTATTAAAAAATCCAGCTGTTCCGGCAGCTGGATTTTTCACTTATTAGATGTTACAGACTACCAGGTAATATTTTTATATCAACTGGTTAACTTATATACATTTCACTAGCCTTTTACTTCCACGTCCAGTCCAACTTCAAACATTCTGGACCAGGGCATATACACATCGTTTATGACAATACTATGCCGGGAATCACTAAGATAGCTGTCACTGAATTTCTGAAGTTCCTGTTTAACTATTTCAGCTGCCTTTCCTCTGGGACCGTCGGTTTTGAAATAATTTAACTGCATACCGGGCAGATATTGCTCTGTTACCAGCTGGCGTACCTGTGCGCAGTATGCCGCATCTTCCATATACCTGAGGCCTAGAAAATCATAATGTGACTTTGTCGCACCGTACAGCCGGCAGATAAAGGCCTGGGTTATTGCGGTTCCCAGTGTATTTGAACTGGTATTCCAGCCGGCATAGGAGGAAAGCTTGTAAAGCAGGTTTTTCTGCTTCAAATAATTCAGCAGTTCCAGGTCGCCGCCGTTGGCAAAGGCAACGTCGGCCACGGCACACGTCAGCTTTTTAGTATTGATGACAAAGTCCATGTATTCCACGAATTCTACCAGATTTCTGCCTACGGTGTAGTTTGAACCTTTTGTTTGCTGCCGACTGGCCTCCAGCATTTTTTCGGCAGGGGCATTTACCATAAGAACCATATCGGCGTCGGCCAGGCTGTCACAAATCAGGCCCCCGGCGCAGAGCACATGGTATTTTATACTTTCATACAGAAGCCTATCTTCATACAGAGGGACCACAAAGGGGGCATGTATGCTTGAAAACCTCAGGTATACGCTGGGACGGTAATCCGCGGCTTCGTTCACCATCCTTGCAAACAGCGTCATCCCTACCTCGTCGGCACCAGGATACATATACGCCTTAAGACCTGCGTTTTTTTCACCGATATAATTCCTCAGCTTTGACTGATCTATTGCTGTAAACCCGTAGGGGGCCGAATCATCCTGGGGAATAACCAAAAAATCAATTATTCCTTCCGTTAACAGGTCTACAGCAAGTTTATTGATTTCGAGATTTATTTTTCTGCGGTTTGTATAATCCTGAAGTATTTGGGCCGGAAGCCGGTTGGCAATCAGGGCATACTCGGTTTCTTCGTCTTTTGTGGTCTCATTTAGTTCACTTTTGTGGCCCAAAAATCCGCTTTTAAATATTTCTGTTCCATGGTCCTCGTAGTAATCAGGTTCTTCGTCGCTGCTGGAGTAGGAAGGGCATCTCATTATAAGATTGAAAGCATATATTTTCAGCGAGGCATTTAAAGTTTTAAGGTTGCGCAGTTTTCCCAGAATAGCCTTACCTTCGGCTGCCGACAGCTTGTGCAGTCTTGAGGGAATAATACCCCCGTAGACAAGCATATCGATTGACAGGATAGCGCCTTCTGCTGCTCCGGCATTTTCAAAAACCCAGCTCCAGAGAGCAGCCACATCAGCAGGTGTTTTTTTTCGGCCAAGAAGCTCCAGAGGCGGGACCAGAATGTTATAATCCGTGCCCCTGGCCAGCATGGGCATGAATTTGTAATTACAGGGCCTTTCATCCAGCGGTACATATATAATATTTTTCATAATAAGCCTCCAAATTTATTTATAAGCAGCTTTAAATAAAAAGTCTTCTGACTACTCCGATGATTCCTGCATTATCGCCAAGTCCTGCATTTTTAATCAACAGCTTTTCAGTAAATTTCGGCATGGCTCTTTCAATAATGTTTTCGGTCAAAGGACCAATAAGTTTTTCACCAAGCTTTGTTATTCCGCCGCCGATAATTACTCCGCCCGGGTTTAATATATGAAGCAGGCCCACAATACCAACCGACAGGTGAAGTATATAATCGTCCACAAAAGCCGAAGCCAGGACGTCACCCAGCTCCTTGGCTTCAAAGATAATTTCTCCGTTTATTTTTTGGGTATCACCTTTCACAAGGTCGCTTACCAGTGATATTTCTCCTTCTGCAAGGCTTTGACGCATGCGTTTAATCAGTGCGGTAACAGAGGCGTATTGCTCAAAGCAGCCTTTATTTCCGCAGTTGCATAAGGGGCCGTCAAAATTGATACTGAAGTGTCCGAATTCACCGGAGATATCAGCGGCCCCATAGTCAATACCTCCATTCCTGAAGATGGCACCTCCTACACCTGTTCCCAGAGTAAGGCAGATAAAGTCTTCAAGTCCCGCAGCCGCACCCATCCAATGTTCTCCCAGCGCCACAGCATTTACGTCGTTTTCAACCTCAACGGGTAATTTGAAAGCCGCATGAAGTTCGTTTTTAAGCTGAAAACCACTGAGGCCGGGGAGGTTGTCGGTTGCAAAAACCACTTTGCCAAGCTTGTGGTCAACCTGACCTGCTGTTGCACAGCCGATACCGCAAATTCTTCCCATGCCTGCCGACCCGGCTATCAGTTTGCCGATTAATTCCCTGACAAGCAGGAAGGTGTGGGAAAAACCTTTTTTCGCCTGTGTTGAAATCTTGTCCGAAAGGATAACTTCACCTCTGCGGTTGATCACACCTCCCTTAATATTTGTACCTCCGATATCAATACCTATAGCTAAATTTTCCATAATGGGCTCATCCTTTTTTGATCTGTAATTGCTTCTTTTAATATCGTCTTATTTACATTTTACATAAAAAGTGTCGGAAAAAGAATAAAAAATAAGAATAATTATTTCAACATATTCATATATAAAGAAGGAAATTTTCTTTTAGTTTAGAATATTCTATCATTATGAATTAAAAAATTCAATAATTAAAAATGCATGATTAAATATTAAAATTTATTTTTGAGACGGAGTTTTATTGTTTAATCATGCCTGAGGAGGAGAAGACATGTGTAAGAAAATCCTGGCATTATTTTTGTGTGTTTTGCTGGCAGTGGGTGTCATGACTCCATTATCCCATGCTGAGAGCCAAGACATCAGTGTGTCTGCTGAGAATAGCAGCACTGTAAAGGTCAGCGCTGTCAACAGGCCTATCCAGGCTGCAGATGAGCTGATTCTTTTTACAAGGGATAACGCCGCACAGTTGACTGATTCAAATGTATGGTGTGCTGCGGCCGTTGCGGATTATAAGGATGGGAAATACATTCTGACAGAAATCAGGGACAGAGCAGGTGCTGTAAAAATTCCCTATAACGGGTTCGTGCTGTTTGGGCATGGCACCAGTGAAACATGGATTCTGGATAATTTAAAGATCGGTGAGGAAGTGAACATCAATGGTTATTCCCTGCCCCAGGTTATAACCGGACAGCTGGTATCGGTTGAAAATGGCACACAGCATGCCATAGATTCGGTTGATAAGGAGCATGAAAGTGACAAACTGACTATTTATACTATTAATTATGGAGAAAATACCGGTGTATTTGGGGCCGACACTGAAGAAGCAGTGATTGCAAATAACATTGTAGCAGAGAAAAACACCGGCGAAAGTACAGGAACATACATACCTGAAAACGGATATGTCATATCAGGGTCAGGGTCTGCTAAAGAGTTTGTCCGCAATTTACAGGTTGGGGAAAGGGTTACTCTGATAAATCTTGAAGTTCAGACCTTGCCTCCCATGTATTTCAAAATTAATGGATCAATATATGAAATTAACAAGAAAAATACCGAAAGGGGAGCAGGAGAGGTTATCCTTTATGAAACTTCCTATGGTGCCACCACGCGTACAAATCCCTGGGGTCTGGAAATTACGGCCGAAAATGGTAAAGTAACAGGTTTTACTGCTATCACCTCAAAGGATGGGGTATATCTGGACAATAATTCTTCCATACCTCAAAAAGGGTATGTGATCTCTGTCCAGGCTGACAGCCCGTACTTTGCAAAATTAGACGGAAATGTAAAGGCGGGTGATTCAATAGAGCTGTCTGCAAATAACACATTTTTGTATAATGCAGGTAAAACACCCTATGACAGCTTGAATCCCAAAAGCAGGGAAGATAACCCGGCAGGCTGGGATGAAGCCGGCAACAGCGGGTATCCAGGGTTTAGGGGAGCCGATCAGCTGATTGTTTATGACGGTGCATATGGCAGTACAACAGGTACCAACCCCTGGGGTTATGAGGTTATAGTGGATAAGGACAACAAAATTGTAAAGGCAGGAGGAAATAATTCACAGATCCCAAAAGACGGATTGGTATTGTCAGGCCACGGTATCAAGGCAGATTGGCTGAAGAACAATGCTTTGATCGGGTCGAGTGTCATAATAGACAAAACCGATAAGACAATATTGGTGCTGTTTACCCCTGAAGCCATGATTGACAGGACGGTAATTAAAATAGATTCGGTAAAGCAGGAACTTGATGCGTCCCGGACAAAATTCCTTGATGTGCCCTATGCAAAAGTGCAGGAATACATAGACAATGCGGAACTGCTTGTGGAAAGTGCAAGAAAACGGTTAAGGGAAAGGGACTACAAGCAGTTAATGGAAATTACGGGCCGGATTGAGCAGAACTCCGATAAGGCTCATTTTGCAAATTACCAGTCAAGAAGTGTTGAAACCAGGGCGGTCTGGATTAGGCCGAAGGAAACCCGGCTGGAGCAGGTGTCCGAGCATCTGGACAAACTGAAGGAACTTAATATAAATACGGTATATCTGGAAACCTGGTGGGGAGGTTATACCATATTTCCTACTGAAAACAGGATAACGGAACAGAATCCCATGTATAACGGTTTTGATGTACTGGGTGCATATTTGTCCGAAG
>JAEVZU010000065.1 GCA_023392075.1 Bacillota bacterium
AGCCAGATGATCGCAGGTACAGCCTGAAAAGGCGTACATGAGGAAAGTCCGGGCTCCATAGGGCAATGGTGCCGGGTAACTCCCGGTGAAGGTGACTTTAAGGAAAGTGCAACAGAGATATACCGCCGGCTGGAAGTTAGACGTTGGAGGTTAGAGGATAGAAAATCGTATAGAAAAAACTTATGTTTTCTGTCTTCCAACATCCAACTTCTCACTTCCGGAACGGTAAGGATGGAAAGGTGAGGTAAGAGCTCACCAGCGGCATGGCGACTTGCCGGCTATGTAAACCCCACCTGGAGCAACGCCGCGGAGGGACGCAATGACTGCCCGTCAGTCCCGGGGAGGTGGCTTGAGCGCTGTAGAAATACAGTGCCTAGATAGATGATCATTTAATACAGAACCCGGCTTATAGACTTACTCATTATATATACCAGAAATGCTGACCTTCATGGGTCGGCATTTCTGCGTATACGCTGTTTTTTTCAGTCTGCAAGTCGGGTTTTAAATTCCACATGTACGCGTTGGGCAAATATTCAATTAACTTCTATAATGTTTTGCGAACGTCGGCCGGTGGCTTTTATCAATTCTACATTTATTGCCGGGGCATATCTAAAATGATATAATTGTAAAGTATTACCATGATTTTGGTAGCAGGTGAAATTCAGGATGTATTGAGTGTAATCCAGGATTTAAGGAGTGTTTTATGGAATGGCCTTTATTATTTAAAGATAAAGTTAGTATAGAAAAGTCTGTAATATACAATGATGGAAATAACCTTACTACCATATTAAGAGGTACTATGTTTAAAGGTACTGATTTTGATGCATTAAAACCTGATGAAAATGCTGACTCTTAATTATTGGAATCTTTTACTTTCAGCCACGGTTATTTATGCGATTGCGTTTTTGAGTGTTATATTGAAATTCCAATTTGTGATAATGAACAAGTAGTCGACGGCCGGTTGAAAGCGGTATTAATACTTGGGAGTCCAAAGGAAAATGGGGTTTTAGACAAAGAAAGTCTAACGGTAACTTAAGAATGAAGTGATTGTAAGTTCAGGTTTGACTGGCTATTTTGAAGATGAACTTATGGAGATTCAGAAAAACTTCCTGATGGGGTATATATGAAAGCGTGTATTAACTGTCTGTATTCTGACTATAGTCCTTATGGAAATGGGCTTTTTGGAAGGAAAATATATATTGTTCATTGAGGTAAAATAAATGATACCTATTCAAGAGATGAATGCAAAACATCTGGATATATTAATATCTGAATATAATTGGGATGATGGGTTTCGTGTACCTCAAATGGTTATCGATAACAAAAATTGTGAGTTGGGAACCGCTTTAAAGACCTTTTATTTAGCAGACGGATATTCTTACTTGTTGCAGAATAATATCGAAAGTTCCGAATGGTTTCAATTTGTTTTATGTTTATACAAAAGAATTTTGGATGAGAGTTTTTATAAAGGAGACTTATCTTATAGTATTCCTTTAACTAAAACACAAATATATAAACTTAAAAGGTTAATGTACCTGATATATTTATTACTGATATTTGATTTAAATAACTACAATATAGGTAGGTGACAAACGGTGAGCAATGAATTACTAAATGGATATAATTTAGACTTACAAATGCAATTAAAGGTATTAGAAAAAATCATTATGTCCAATAAAACACTTGAAGAAGTAATATCGAAAGCACATTTGAGTGGTATAGAAAATTATTATATTGGTGCAGGTTGTATTGCTCAGACTGTATGGAATTATATGTCGGGTAATCCTTTGGAATACGGCATCAAGGATATTGATTTTGCTTTCTTTGATGATAAAAATATAGATTATAAATATGAAAACAGTGTAGTTCTAAAAATGAAAGAACTCTTTAGTAATTTACAAGTTGATATAGATGTGAAAAACCAGGCAAGAGTTCATATATGGTATGAAAATCATTTTAGCTATAAAATACAACCGTATACTTCGCTGGAAGCTGCCTTAAATACTTGGCCGACAACAGCCACAGCAATAGGGGTTAGAAGAGAGCATAATGGTGAACTGAAAGTATATGCCCCATTTGGCTTAAATGATTTGTTTGGTAAAATAGTTAGGGCAAATAAAGTACAAATAAACAGAGAAATTTATGAAGTCAAAGTGAGTCGCTGGCTCAGTACATGGCTTGACTTATTAGTCATTCCTTGGGAAAGTTGATTATTGCATGGAGGTTACTATGATAGAAAGGATAGCATCAAATTTAAGAAGAAGTGATGAAGAACCAAATATTGAACTGGCAATTTTATTATGCACTACGAAAAATACAGAGGGAATAAAGGAAATAGTGTATGGTTTGAAAGATAAGAACACACAAATTGCTAATGACTGTATCAAAGTCCTTTATGAAATAGGTGAAAGAGAGCCTGAATTAATTTCAGAATATGTTTATGACTTTATTCAATTATTAAAGTCAAAAAATAACCGACTGGTATGGGGAAGCATGACAGCGTTATCGAAAATTGCTTATCTAAAGCCTGAAGAGATATATAATAACCTGGATTCAGTAATAAAAGCCTACGAAAACGGAAGTGTCATAACAGTAGACAATGCAATCAGTGTATTTGCTGAAATATGTAAAATAAATGATAAGTATGAAAAGGTTGTTTGTAAACTTATCTTTAAACATTTGGAGACATGCAGGCCAAAAGAAGTTGCCCAGCATTCGGAAAGGGCTTTTATATGTGTAAATAGCAATAATTCAAAAGAGTTTATGGATGTGCTTTTAAAGAGGAAAGAGTCTCTGACGGATACTCAAATTAAAAGGGTAAATAAGTTAATCAAAAAAATAGAATTGGGGCAATACCATAGTTAATCCTTTTGCATTATAATTGTGAAAAAAGATGGACTCAAAATATACCTCAGTGATGAAATTAAGGGGAATTCGGAATGGGAACCATGGTTTATAAATTTGGTGATATTGATAATTGCAGATTTGATTTTGCAGTGATTCATGCTGTATATATATAAATAACTTAAAGATGTTGAATTTGAACGGAGATGATGTTATTTGAAAATAAACATTAGAGAAGCAATTGATTCCGATTTGCTTGACATTCTTGGACTTTATAAACAGACTGATATGGATAATGGAAACACTTTATCTGTTGAACAGGCTCAATTTATTTTTAACAAGATAAAAAATTATCCGAATTATAAAATATATATTGCAGTGGTTGATGACGAAATAATTGGGACATTTGCTTTAGCAATAATGGATAATCTTGCTCATATGGGTACACCATCGGGTTTAATTGAGGATGTGGTAGTAAAAGAAAATTGGCAAGGTAAAGGTATTGGAAAGCAAATGATGAAATTTGCAATAGAACATTGTAGGTCATATGGATGTTATAAGGTGGCTTTGTCCAGTAACCTAAAGAGGGAAAATGCTCACCGTTTTTATGAATCTTTAGGTTTTAAAAAGCATGGGTTTAGTTTTCTATTGGACTTAACAGATGAGGTCAAGATGGTTGATAATTCATCAAACAATTATACAAAACAGCAAGTATGCAATTTTTTAGTGACATATCAGCATTTGTGTGATGATACTACAAGATATTAATATTTACCGTAAAATTTTTACTAAAAGAAATCTGGATTACAACATTCTCATTTTCAACCTCAATATGAAACAGTAATAAAGCGTTTAATTTACTCCAAATTATAAAGCACGTTGATGCTCTCATTAACAGAATTATCAGCATTTGAATATGATGATAGTGGAGGGCATTATATGGTTTCTTTTAAATTGAGCGATGATTTTTTACTTGGAACAGCCACCGCCAGCGTACAGATTGAAGGCGGAGATACAAAAAATACGTGGTATAAATGGAGCCAGGAAGGCCACATTACCGATAACAGCAGTCCTATAACGGCCTGTGATCACTGGAACCGGGTGGAAGAGGACACCGGGCTTCTGAAGGAACTGAATGTCCAGACTCATCGAATGAGTCTGGAATGGAGCAGAATTGAACCTGAGGCAGGCCGATTTTCAAAAGCTGCAATCAAGCATTACAGAAATGAACTGCAGCTGCTGGCAGAAAATCACATCAAGCCCCTGGTAACACTTCACCACTTTTCGGAGCCGCAATGGTTTCAGGATATGGGGGGCTGGTTAAAACCTGAAAATTCAGATCTGTTTGCGGAATATGTTAAATTCGCGGTGGAAAATCTGGGAGATCTGGTCAGTGAATGGGTGACCTTCAATGAACCAAATGTTTATACAAGCTTTGGCTATGAAATCGGAATATTTCCTCCCGGGCTTAAGGACCTGTTTGAATCCAACAAAGTACGTGCTGAGCTTATAAAGACCCATGTAAGAATCTATGATCTGATTCACAGCATAAGAAAGGAAAAGAACTTTCCGGGAAAAACCATGGTTGGAGCTGCTATTCATATTCGCGTTTTTGACGGAATTACTTTTGCAGGGAGAAGCTTGGCTGCCGTTGCCGACTATTATTTCAACGAACTGTTTATGTCGGGAATGACAGAGGGAAAAATAAAACTCCCTCTGATTAAAAATGGCTATAAACATAAGAAAGGACTCTATGTGGATTTTCTTGGGATCAACTACTACACAAGAAATATTGTTGAATTTGCCTGGGATCCCAAGCTGTATTTTCACAAGTATGTAAACGATATGGGGCTTGAAAAGTCGGACCTGGGTTGGGATATCTATCCTGAAGGGCTCCTTCGCGTATGCAGAAAATATTATAAGAGATACCGGCTGCCAATTTATATCACCGAAAATGGAATCAGCGATCGCTTTGACAATAGAAGGCCGGATTTTATTGTAAATCATCTTGCCAGGATTGCTAAAGCAATTAAAGAGGGCATTGAGGTTAAAAGGTATTATTACTGGACTCTGATGGATAATTTTGAATGGCTGGAGGGTGAGACCACAAATTTCGGCCTGTATGACTGCGATTTCTCCACTCAGAAAAGGACGCCCAGAGGCAGTGCGGCCCTATATGCACAGATATGTAAGGAAAAAGGATATAAAAACAGGTATGACCAAATTGAAAATGTAATTGAATAAGCAGTGTGCGCCATATACCGTCCTTCCCAATATCGCCATTTACCATGAAAGATCCAAATGAAACCGAGAAAGAATACTTCAATTGGGGAGTGTGTTATGCAGGATTAATAGTATAGGTGTGCGAGGTATAATTAAATGAAGTATATTCCTTTCAGTTCCAGCTCAAATTCCGGGTCCATATTTCGGCTTTGAGCTTATTTTGTTTTTTCCAGTTTAAACCGTCGTCAGAGGTATAAATTAGCCCTACCCGTCCAATGAATATTGGATCATGCCTAATTCACCAACCAGAATAAATTGGCCGTCGTTATAAATAATATCCCAGATACAGAAATTTTCAATATACCGGTTTACCGCCATTTCCAACTTTATGCCGTCCCTGGAGGTGTAAACAGTCCGTAATAATAGCCGGGACGGATGAAGTTATTGCAGGCCATCAAATAATATTCACTGTTACAAGTAAGTTAAATCAAGAGTTTTAATTATTGTGTATATGAAAATTTGAACTAAACACCTCAATGTTGAAACTATAATACTGTTTTTTAAAAGTAGAAATTAGTTATAATTTAATAGATTTTAAATTAAATATAAAAAATTGGCAAATAATACATTAATTGGTATAATGGGTTTGTTAGCCGGCTAAAATAAAAATAATAGGAGTTTATCAAATGAGAAAAAAATTTGTTACGCTGTTTTTGGTAATGTTAGTTCTGACAACTAACTTGGCAACGACCACTACTGGTGCCAATAGTAAGGAAGTATCTTCATCTGAACTATATAGTAAATGTTTAGAAATTGGTAGTAATTTTTTATATGATTATTATTATTCAATTGATATGAAGAAGGACATTGATATGTCAAAATATTTTGACAACAAAGAATTAATTCAATATCTTGACTTAAAACATGATATTATGAAAAACAGAGTGGTTCGTACCAACTGTGAAATATCCAATTTTTCTGTGGAAACAAGTTGCTATGATTCTAAAGTATTAGATAATAAAGTAGAAATTACCTATAATGTATTAGTCAAACATCAGTATAGAGGGTTTGATGAAATGTCGGAATCAATGCAACAAGTCAAGCTGGGGTTTGAAAATATAAATGACTTAGTTAGTATTATTGATTATTTTGAGTTTACAAATTTTGATATAAATGTTATTCTAAAACAAGGAAAAACTGTAGAAGCATTAACCTTAAATTCCAATGATAACAGTTTTTATAAGCTTGATTTCGGTAAAGAGTCAAATGAAATTTTAGAAAATATTTTTGCTAAGGAAAATGAATTCTATGATAAACTTGATTCAGAAGCTGAACTTTATAAGAATACTGAAAAGCAGCCTTCAGTTGGCATTACAAGTGTAAGTTCCACTGCAAGAAGCAATATGGTTACTTATGCGACAACAAATTGTAGCAAAACTGATCCGGCTTCAGGTAATTCAAGTAAGGCACCATATTATGATTTTAGCAGTATACAGTATGCGTATGATTGTACTAATTTTATGTCCCATTGCTTATTGGCGGGAGGTGCTTCAGAAAATCGTACTTCTTGGTATTATGATTCACTGTCAGCACGTACCCCTTCCTGGTCAGGTGTTAATGAATTTCATTCCTTTATTACAACTAATACATCAACAGGACCAAAAGCTGAGGCTAGAGCTTTGGCTTACAGTTGTCCTTCTCAATATGTAAATTGGGAAAGTGGTGATATTGTTCAGTTGCAGGAAGCAGACTATAATTATCCGGGCTTTGGTCATTCAACTATGATTACCGGTTCTTATGTTATGAATTCATTGCTGTATATACCGGTGGTAACATCAAGAACAGCGGATAACTGGTACACTAAAAACGAAGTTCTTACAGTTAAGTATCCAATCGATGATGACATATTGGCATACAGATTAATACATCTAACCGGTTTGACATAACAATTTGCTTTAAATCCCTGTTCTCTTGGAGGCTATATGAATAAAAAGAACGTACTTATACTATTCTGTATTGCAATTGTTGCTTGTACATCTATTCTGTTTATAGTTTTTAGTTATGGCAGTCACAAAGCAAATGTGGATGAAGTTGCTATTAACAGGGTTGATTTAAAAAAAGTTGATGCCTTAATGATTGGGTCTGAAACCCCGAAACTACTTTACGCAGATAAAGATAAGGTTATATTTAATTGCAGCGGAGTATATGTTTATGATATAAAAAGCAAGATGGTTTCTAAATCGTTTGATACTTTATCACTATTGTCGGAGATGTATACTAAGCTTAGTTGTTTCGTTTCGCAAGACGGAAAGCAAATTATTTTTGGTGTCACTAAAGAGTCGGAAGGTGTTGTTGCCAGGTATGGTTATTCCTTTGAAAAGGACCATGTCAAAGAAATAACCCAGAAGGAATATGAAGATTATCGTGAGAAGATGTTTAAATGCACATATTTAGATTATAACGCTGAACTGTACCAAAAGTCTTCCGGCATCATAGCAAATATTTCAGATACTGAATATGTTTATTTAACGTTTCAAGATTGGAAAGTAAGTACAATAAAAATAGTATATGTAAAGGATGGCAAAGAGACGTATTATAGTGTATTTGCCAACAATTAAAAAGAAATATTTATTA
>JAEVZU010000084.1 GCA_023392075.1 Bacillota bacterium
CCACTCCTCTCTTTTGCTGTTGTGTCTCTCTTTTGATTTATCTAATGTAATATGTATTCTATTAGTTCGTGATTTAGAATATTTTTCTAACTTATTTTTTCAACTGTAACATTAATTAAGAAAATCAAATCAAGATAATAAGTTAAACTCATTTCCTTAACGCAAATTACCTTATACTCCAATTATCATTCGCCGTATAGTCAAGATCTATTGCATGTTAGAATGAAGGAACCGTATCTATGCCAAATTAATACAATCTTTTAATATTATATTACATAATTATTAAAATGGAAATCTTTTATTCTACAAAAAATGCAGTAATTTTATATTGCTATATAACAAAAACAGCTTTTCCATCCCTTCCGGTTTCTGGTTTCAAAAGGGCGAAAGCTGTTAAATTTAAAGCTGGTAAAGGGTTGTTAAGTTTATTAATGATTAAAGCTTCTATAAAGTATTTGTAACTAGGCAGCTATATTAAACAGGTTTTCCAATACTGCAATCGGAGATAAATAGTTTGGTTTAACCGGCGTAATTGTTTTTTCATGCTTAATATCTTTTATAAGGGCGTCTCTGACAGGTATATATGTATTTTTCACATTTCGTGCGTTGGAAAAATCATATTTATCCCCTCCGGTAAGCATGAAATCATTTATAACCACCTTATAATATGTATCATCTGTTATTGGAGTACCGTCCTCAAGTGCAATGTCAACCACTCTGTTTTCATGTTCTGCCCTGGGATCATAAGTTACCTTCAGACCTGAAAACTGCCCGTCTGTTATTGAAGGATTGTTGATACCGTGATCTATGGCTTTCTTTAGATCTTTTCCCGGCAGTTCCAAGGTTACAAGATAATTATCAAAGGGCATGATTTCATATAAGTCGCCCACTGTTATATCTCCGGCATTCAAAGTTCTTCTCAGCCCGCCCCCGTTTTGTATGGCTATCTGTACACCGGTTTCCTTCCTCATAACATCACAGGCCCATTTCCCCAGCAGCGTAACATCACCCTTGGTATTTCTGTCATGTGTGAATTCCGCTGCTGCTGTTCCGATTTTTTCCCCTAATACAGGCTTAAGTTCATTATCATATTTACTATAAACTTCGGATGTTTTGGTATCCGGGACAATATTGTTTTTATCAGTGTAAATCTGATCTACCGAAGGTTCCACGGTAACCACTTTGCCATTCGGGTCAAGTACAACTGTCAGCTTGGTAAACGCTCGTCCGTTATATGAGCCCTGAACTACAGGCACATTGTTTACCATACCTGAAACCGTCAAATGACTGTGCGCTGAAATAACGCCGTCCAATCCCTTGACTTTTTTACAAAGCTCCGCAGCATTTCCCGTAATCACATTTGTCTTTTCGTCCTGGGCGGAATCCAGGTGAGTCAACGCAATAATAATATCCGGTTTTCCTTCAGCGGCTTTTCCGGCCTTTAGATAGTCAATCCATTCCTGAGCAGCTGATGCAGGATCCCTGAATTCGAGACCCGTTACGTATTCCGATTTCGTCAATGAAGGTGTATCCGGATGGGCAAGGCCGATAAATGCTATCCTAATACCGCCCTTTTCAGTTATGATATAAGGTTTGGCCCATTCAACAGGTTTTCCGGTGCTTGTATTATAGATATTAGATGCAAGGAATGTAAAATTACCATCCTTTGCCCATTTTTCAATTCTGTTGGAACCCCAGTCAAACTCGTGATTACCCACGGCAGAAGCCAGTACTCCCATTGCTTTTATCATTTCTGAAACAGGTGCTCCATAAGTCAGATTCGATATTGCAGTACCTTGATAGTTATCTCCTCCGGCTACAATAATGGTATTGGGATTTTTATCTGCAGCTGCCTTAGCAGCACCAACCAGCTTGGACATACCCACATTTTTGCCTGTTTCACTCACATCCTCTGCTACGTTGCCGTGAAAATCGTTAAAGGATATAATATCTACCGTCTTTACTTTTCCTTCCTTGTCACCGGATACTTCGTTACTGACAGCGGGTGCGCTTTCACTGATTTCACCGCTTTCTCCGTCCGGTATTTTCAATTTCTGTCCGGAATAAATCAGGTGTGGATTCTGCAGTTTATTATACTCTGCCAGCGACTCCCAGGTTACTCCATACTGTTGTGCAATTTTCCACAAAACATCGTCCGGCTTAACCGTATAAACACTCTCTGCCATTGCAGCACCAGACATAAGTGTGGTAAAAACCAAAATTACCGCCAGGATTAAACTTAGCTTTTTACAGCCTCTCATAGCAACTGCCCCCTTAATTTATTTTTGTTAACTATACCCTCTATTGACAATGTATAACACGCCTCACGCAGGGTAAATTAACCACTCAAAAACGTATTGTACATTGTCAATAGAGGGTAACTTATTTTAAATAAATTATATTAATTTCCCTGAATTTATCCTAGCAAAATTTGGTTATATTAATGTTAACTTACCATTAATAGGGATTTGAAGGTATTTGTGTGATTTTTGAAGTCATATTCTGATCCTTCATATAAAAATAAAACAATTGCAACAGATGTGAAAAATATTGATTACAGTAGCTCCATCTATTGAAGTTGTAAATGTGCACTGTAATCAATATAAATTCATATATCGCAATTGTTCAGGTACTCTTATTTATTCTCAGCTATAAATTTATCAGCCTGCTCTTTGATGGCTGCCATTATCTTGTCTGCACCTGCAGCCTTCATCTTTTCATTTAAAGTCGGGATTCCTGTTTCGGGATCCATAAAACCTGTAATTATAGGTACGGCGTATTGTGTAACTACACTTGAAACAGCCGCCACTTCGTTTTTCAGCTTGGAATCATCAAAATTAAAAGCCTGCAGCGTATGGAATACCTGGTTTTTCTTGGCTGTTTCAAATATTGTGTCATAGTTTGAGTAAACACCTGTGGGATTCAACTGGAACTTTTCATTTCTGAAGAACCATGACAGTCCGTCGGTATAGTCAACTTTGGTGTTTCCTCTGATATATTTGACCTGATCTTCACCAACCTGTGACCAATGAGTATCCTTTATACCATAGCATAATAGTTGATTTAATTCTTTATCCGTTCTGGCCAGTTCCGCAAACATCAACAATCTGTCGGCATTCCGTGAAGTGGCATGTATTCCAAGGCCTGATCCTATATATGGAGTTCCGATCTGCTTTTTGCCCAGGGATGAGTCGTATACCTGGATCTCCCAGCCCGGATGCTGCGACGGCCATTGTTCGGAATAATTTGTCGCCTGAAGGGCATTTGTCAGAAGTGCTGCCGATTTGCCGTTCTCAAAGGCCGTTGCATTTGGAGTCTTATTGGAAATGGCATTTTTAGACCAATAGCCGGCCTGTTTCCACTGGTACATTTTCTTGGCAAAAGCCATGAATTCAGGTGTTTCGTATACATTTACTATAGCTGCACCCTGATCGGTAATTTTGTAAACAAAGTTTCTTTCGGAAACATTACCTACGACAGCATATTCATTTTCAGTATTAAAGATCTGCTGAAGATCGCTGTAGTTATTCATTACCGAAATATCAAGCGGTACCATGCTCTTTTCATTCCTGGCTATTGCATCCAGATATGCTCCAAAGGTATCAAGATCGGTAATATCGGGAACATTATATTTTTTCTTTAAATCCTCCCTGACCGCGAAGTGAACTGTTGGAAATTCATTGAAGGTAGTTGGGATCATATATATTTTTCCGTTGATCTTAGCCTGATTCCACGCCATTTCCGGTAAGTCTGTCAACAGCTTGGGTGCATATTTCTGTAAATCATCTTTTGTAATTTCCTTAAAGCCGTTTTTGGTGGCCTGAGCCTGGTAGTATGCCCAATTTGCCGTATATATACCGTCAAATTCTTCCCCGGAGGCAAACACCAGCTGATATTTATTGGTCCAGTCTGACCATGGAAGATATTCAGTGCTTATAGTTGCATTTATTTTAGGTTCTATAACTTTATTAACAGCATCTCTTACCATATTTGAGCCTTCGCCCGGAGAAGCATCTCCCACACAGTAAATTTTAAGTTCCACTTTCTTTGATATGTCAGGAGCTGTGTTTGCGGCTGAAGTTGATGTTTGTGCTGCTGTTGAGGTTGAAGCGGTATTATCACTTGATGCAGAGCTCCCACAGCCAACCAGTGCCGTAACCAGCATTACTATTACCAACATCAGACTGATTTGCTTTAAATATTTAGTCATATAATTCCCCCTTATAAATTGTTTCTTCAATGAGCCGGTTATGCAGATATACAAATTTAACGCTACGCTAGCAAGGCGGTAAAAATGCATCCTGAAAAGACCCATATGTTTTATGATAAACCGGCAAGCCCGGTTTTATCCTTTTACGGCGCCTACAGTCATGCCCTGAATGAAGTATTTCTGCACAAACGGATACAACAGCAGGATAGGACCTGTGGCAACTATTGTCATGGCCAGTTTAAAGGATTCCGCAGGGTATTGATCCATGACTATTCCTGCCGACTTTGCATCATTTGCGGCAAATTCCATTTGGGTCAGCATACTGTAAAGATAAAACTGCAAACTGAACTTTTCTTTTTGTGTAATAAAAAGCATGGATGCATACCAGTCATTCCAATATCTCAGTGCTATGAACAGTCCCACTGTTGCCAGGGCAGGCTTGGACAACGGCAGGAATATTTGTGCAAAAATCCGGAATTCACCCGCCCCGTCTATCTTTGCCGATTCAGCCAATGCTTCGGGTATGGACTTCATAAAGCTTCTCATAATAATGATGTCGAATACGGTAAGCATAGCCGGGAAAAGAAGTGCCAGATAATTATTTTTCAAATGAAGATATCTTACCATTAGAATGTACCAGGGAACAAGACCCCCGCTGAACAAAGTTGTGAAATAGAAATACAGGGCAAAGGCATTCCTGTATTTGAACTGGGGCCTCTGGAGCGCATATGCCGTCATGCAGATTATAAACAGTCCCACCAGTGTTCCCACAACGGTGACCGTACCTGTTACTCCGTAGGCCCTGAGTATGTTGGCAGGCATGGCGAAGGCCACCCTGTAGGCATTAAGAGAAAATTTCCCGGGAATAAATCTATAACCGTCTACATGTATCGAACCCTCATCGGTAAATGATCCTGATATGACAAGCAGGAATGGGATAACACACAAAAGGGTGAATATGATAACAGTTGTATAACTTACTAAATTAAAAATCAGTTGTTCCTTGCCTCTTTTTATTCTCATCTGTACCTCCATGTATTTGCTGGTAGTCTGTAACATCTGAAACGTGTATTGTCCGACGCGGAAAATTTTCTCAGGATCGGGATTTTACAAACTAAAGATATTCTTTTTCCGCTGCGAAGTCTGTTAAAATAATGCATACTCACTGTCTACACGTTTGATAATCCCATTGGTAATCATAATGATGGCAAAGCACAGTACTGACTGGTATAAACCGGCAGCAGACGCCATTCCCACCTCCTGCGTTTTCATAAGCGATCTGAAGACAAAGGTATCTATAACATCGGTAGAATTAAACAAAAGTCCGTTATTTCCGATTATCTGATAAAACATTGAGAAATTTCCCCTGAAAATTGATCCCACATTTAAAAGGATCATTATAATAATTGTAGGCTTGATGCTTGGTATTGTTATTCTCCAAATCTGTTGGAATATGTTTGCACCATCCAGTTCGGAAGCTTCATACAATTCCCTGTCAATCCCCGTTATAGCGGCCATATACACGATACTTCCGTATCCTACACCATTCCATGCATTAAAAAATACCAGAATATACTTCCATGCACCTACTGTTCCCATAACATCCACCGGTTCAAGTCCCAGTGACTTGAAAACAGTATTCAAGGCTCCGAATTCATAGTTGAAAATATTATATATAAAAGCTCCGACCACTACCCAGGAAATAAAATAAGGCATCAGCATCAAGGTTTGTGTTGTCTTTTTAACATATTTGTTTCTCATTTCCGATAAAAAAATGGAAACCGTTATTTGTAATGAAGTGTTGACAACTATAAATACTAAATTATATAAAAATGTATTTTTGGTAACGTTGAAAGCCTGACCTGACATAAAAAAGAACTTGAAATTATCAAAGCCCACCCAGTCACTGCCGAATATTCCTGCGGCATAATCCAGACGTTTAAAGGCTATAATGATTCCCGCCATGGGAACATACATAAAGATAAAGTAGTACAGTACCGCAGGAATCAGCATAAATAAAATCACTTTATTTTTTTTAAAATCCTGAAATACATCACGAATAAGTTTCATTAATAATTCCTCCTGTTGTGACTAAGATCAATGCATTGTATAATTCGTTATTCGCTTTACACATTTAATTTAACATGACAAAGGATATCAATAATACATGATAAATGTTTTATTTTTAGTAAAATTGTTTGTAATAATTCAAATATGCACCTGCTATCCTTCTCAACCAAATAGAAAAATGCTATACTATTGACCTGTAACAGGCAAGCCTTATAAATGCGCTTTTGTAAATACGTTCTAATGGAGGGTTCTCAATGATCAGTCTGCTTATCGCCGATGATGAAGGATTTGTGAGGAACGGTCTTATTAAAAATCTCAATTGGCAAAGTTTAGGTGTGGACCTTGTTGAACAGGCTGCCGATGGTGCAGCTGCCTACGAAAAAGCATCGGAGCTCAGACCTGATATTCTGTTGACCGATGTCCGCATGCCAAAAATGGATGGAATTGAACTTGCCACCAAACTGCGTGATGTGCTGCCTTACTGTAAAATTATTTTTATGAGCGGATACTCCGACAAGGAGTACCTTAAGTCGGCTCTGCATCTTAAGGCTGTGAGTTATATTGAGAAACCCATCAATCTGAATGAAATTTCTCAAGTTATTTCAGAGGCTGTCTCCATGTGTTCACAGGAAAAGGAAAAGCTGGCCCTGGATTTAAAAAGGGATATAACCATAAAGGAAAGCCTGGATATCCTTAAGTTTAATTTCCCCCTGGAAGTAATCCAGAAAAATACAGATACCTCACGGGTGGAAAAATGGCTGAATTTATCCGACATTCAGGTAACACCCCAAACAAAATTTGCTGTTCTCTTATTCAGTTTTGGGGTAAGGGATTGGAACCCAATATCATTAAAAGGATTCGGAAAACCGCATCTTCAGGAATTGATCCATGACTTTTTTTTAGAAAGCAGACTCAAGTCCTTTTCCGGTTTTAAGGGCAGCGATATATTGATTTTATTTGTTCTGGATGATTCCGGACTTTTAAATGAAACCATTTTAAATAGTTTATCCGCACAAATAATAAATAAATTAAAAGATAAATATCCTGTTTTTATTGGAATAGGAAGTGTTGCCGAAACGCTGCAAAACATATCCCTGTCCTACCAGTCAGCGGTCATTGCAGCTCAGCAGCTGTTTTTTGCAGGGTATGGGAAATTTTCAAGATCGGAGGTTAATACCTCATTAACTTTTGAGATAAAGGAAGAAATATTAGCGGATTTTAAAAACTTGCTGGTCAGCCGGGATAATAACAAAGTTCTGGCCTTCCTGAAAGATTTGTCCAGATCCTTCAGATCCCATACCAACACCTTGATTCCAAATATAAAAAGTTTGTATTTTAAAATACTCCTGGCTCTTTTGAATCATGCTGCCAGACAAAAAATCGTTTTTTCGGCAGCAAGCTCGGAAAGTATTCTATGGGAGACATTATCGGAATTTACAACAATAGATGAGGTGGAAACATTTGTTTTGAACTTCACCACGGCTTATTTTTCGGAAGTTGCCATGCTGGAAGGTGTCAGCAGGTGTATATCGGATATATATGAAATTATTGAAAATAATTACGGAAATTCGGAGCTGTCAATAAAATTCATATCCGACAAGCTTTATATAAGCCATTCCCATCTTTGTGTGCTTTTTAAAAAGGAAACCGGAAAAACATTAAATCAGTATATAACGGAATTCAGAATCGAGAAAGCAAGGGAACTTCTGGCGGACAGCACCGTAAAACTGTACTATGTAGCTGCCAGGGTAGGCTACTCGGATCAGAATTACTTTACAAAGATTTTCAAAAAGCATACCAATATGACTCCATCCGAGTACAGGGAGCTGCGCATATGAAAAAATTTTTTCACCCCGGAAACTTTTTTAAGAAACTGTCCGGTATAAAACTGAAAAACAAGTTGCTGATCTCCTACCTGCTTTTGATTATTGTGCCTTTCGGCGTTTTTGCCATAATGTCCAATTTCAGGGTATATGAAACTATAGAGACACTGGTCAGCTATTCTGCAAAGCATTCCTTTGAGCAATCCGGCCTGTTCGTATCATATAAAATCGATAAAATAATCAATACAATAGATGTTCTTCTGGTGGATAAAAAAATCAACAGTACCATCGGCCAGGAACCGGACAAGCTTGATATCCCTTCCCAGATGCTGGACATGCAGGACCTTTCGCGTTATCTGAGATCTTTTCAGAACCAGGATGAAGTGTTTAACGTCAAGTTATATGTAAAGGATGATTTCCTCTACTCCTCGGAAAAAGTTAACTTTCTGAGTTTTCAGGATGCGAAGAACTCCGGCTGGTATGAGGATTTTATACGATATCACAAAAAGGTTATCTGGGTGAAAACAACCGAACAGGATTACACAACAAAACCTGATAATTTTGAAATAAAGCGTGTTTCGGCAGTCAGTGCCATATTGGATAAATCCAACTATCTGAATTTTTTAGGCTTTGTCCGTATAGATATACTGGAAAAGAATTTAAGCGACATATTGAAAAAAGCATCCTCTACCAAGAACTCCATTACTTATATACAAAATTCAAAAGATGAAATAATATCCTCTTCCTCTGAAAAAATTAAAAGTAATTGGATTTTAGGCAGTAATGAACTTGAGAATTATTGTAAAAACGGAATGTATTACAGCACCCAGGATTTAGGGGATGAGCATGTAATCCTTGCCTGTCAGAAGCTGCCCAACTCCGACTGGACACTGGTTTCCATCACTCCTTTCAGTGAAATCACCGCAGTTGGGAAAGAGATACAAAACCAGATTCTTCTGATGTTTTTGCTTATCGGTACCGCAGCATATATCCTGGCATATGTGATATCTTCCTCAATTACAAAAAATATCTCTCTTTTGCTTAAAAATATAAGGCTTCTGAAAAAAGGTGATTTTAATATTGAAATCACAGCCAAGGGTAACGATGAAATAGGAGAACTTATTGAAAACTTCAACAGTATGTCGGCAAGACTTAAATTCCTGGTTGACGAACAATACCGTATCGGACTGGAGGCTAAGAATGCAGAACTGCTGGCCCTCCAGGCACAGATCAACCCACATTTTTTATACAATACACTGGATATGATCAATTGGTCTGCCATAAATAACAATGTTCCCGAAATATCCGATACTGTCCAGACACTTTCCAGGTTCTACAAGCTGAGTTTGAGCAAGGGCAGCAATATAATTCCCGTCAGAAATGAAATTGAGCATGTGAAAATGTACATGGAAATACAAAACATGCGGTTTGAAAACATTTTCGACTTTCAGGTACAGATTGATGAGGAGGTTTATCAATATACAACCATTAAAATAATACTGCAGCCTATTGTAGAAAATTCGGTGCTGCACGGCATCCTGCAGAAGGATGACAGGAGTGGACTTATACTGATAACCGGTCACGTATCCGAAGGTGTCATAACGCTTAAAGTCCAGGATAACGGCGTCGGGATCAAAGCCGAGAAGCTGAAGACTATTCTGACTCATAAGTCAGATACCAGCAGTACACATGGATATGGTGTCAGAAATATAAATGAACGGATTAAATTATTTTACGGGGAACAGTATGGTCTGGAATATATTAGTATTCCAGATAAGGGGACAACCGTTATAATCCGCATTCCGGCCGGTATCCCGGTACAAAACGGAGATATGCATAAACCTTCGGATGCCCATTTTTAACAGTAATAAAACCGGCACTAACTCCCCCATGGCGGCAAAAGTATAGGCCGGAGACAGCATAACACCCGGATAATCAAGATATCTCCTCCATTTTAATCATTTCATTAACAATCCTCAAAGCAGAATTGATATCATAGGCTTTTAATCCGGCCATCTTAAGCTTAATTTCTCTTTGAGCCAGTTTTGCCTCAAGTATTTTTATTAAAACTCCATATCCGGCAATTTCCAGGTCATTTTCCCATGCAGTTTCCACTCCGCAGGTAGGAGATCCGTTAATTCCCAGTAATCCCACCACTTCAAAATTATGTTTTCGATATTCCTCAATTTGATATATAATATCATCTGCTATTTTATCGCATAAAAGTTGTGCCTTCTTTTCGTGCATGAGTTTTGCTATTCTGGTATCCTCAGACATTACCGTAGGGTTGGCAGATTTATCAGTCTGTCTGTCAAGTCCCAATTGAATAAGCTCCGGACAGGGCATCTGAATGATTCCAAAACCTTTCCCGACAAGTAATTGGATCACCTCCAGAATTGCTCCGGGGTAATGTGCGCACTCATCAAGCTTGGCGTTTTGATTTAAAATACAGTGTGAAACTAATATTAACTTTTTACCTCTCTTATCATCAAACATTGTAATCCTCATCTTTCTTCAATCTAATACCATGCAATCATGATAATTCCATAAAATACATATAATAACTTTCTTTTAATGTATGTTATAACACACAATATCTTTAGTCAAGTGGTAGGGCTCATTCATTGTCTATGCTTTTTTTATCACTTTAATTCAATTTTCAAGTCAAAAGACAAGGCTTCTCCGGCTTTTAAATTGTACACCGCATTATTTTTCCGTGCGGTTGCTATTGAATCATAAAAGCCGTTAGCCGGTTCCATCGCACAATTATAGTCCCCTCTGAAGCCTCCTTCGGTAAGCCAGAACCCCAAATACGGCAGTTTTTCCTTATCAAAATACAGC
>JAEVZU010000101.1 GCA_023392075.1 Bacillota bacterium
TTGGAGGTAATTATACAATGGCTAGCGAAAAAGTAACAAAATTAATTGAAGATGTAAAGGCTTTAACAGTATTGGAATTATCAGAACTCGTAAAGGCTCTTGAAGAAGAGTTTGGAGTATCAGCAGCGGCTCCTGTAGCAGTTGCAGCAGCTCCTGCAGAAGAAAAGACTGAATTCGATGTAATATTGAAGGATGTTGGAGCAGACAAGATCAAAGTTATCAAAGTTGTTAGAGAAGCAACAGGTCTTGGTTTGAAAGAAGCTAAGGATCTCGTTGACGGAGCTCCTAAGACAATCAAGGAAAACGTTTCAAAGGACGAAGCTGCTTCAATCGAAGCTAAGTTCAAAGAAGTTGGAGCAACTGTTGAAATCAAATAATATTGATTCCAAACTGGGTTTCGTTGTTTAGACGGAAATCCGGAAGTAAAAAGAGGCTACTCGATAATTTGAGAGTGGCCTCTTTTTTTAGGAGTATAGGAATTTTAATAGCTTAAGCTTAAATATATTTTCTTAAACACGGGAACCTGGGTAAATGCATGTAAAAAAACAAAATAAAAAAACGTATTTATTAATACGTTTTGATGATTGACAAGCAGTATCAACTATGATATCATTATACACTGCATTAAAATTGTGTTATTAGACCCAGATGGGAAATTTCTTGTTTTACTTACATAATTATAGCATGAGCTGTAATAAAAATGCAATAATACGAATAAACAAGACAATAATTGTTAATAATATTTTAATGTCTGCGAATCCGTTAAAAACTGGATATTAGTCATTATAACTACAGGTTCAGTATGCGTATTTTTGAAAATTATATACAACCTAAATTACTGGTATATTATTGTTTTTGATATCGGGATTTGGGTACGGTACAAATAATAAAACCTTTCCTTATAGGGCTGTTATTCGTACTACAGCTTAATTGTTTTGATTTATGATTTCCCATAATACAATTCTAATTATGTGAAATTTTAAAATATTCCCAAAGAATTTGACAAATACAATTAAATTTGAATTCATTATGACATTCTATCATAATATGGTCAAAACAATTTAGAGGTCAGATTCTTGCAAAGTCATAAGTTTATGAGGTGATATAAATATGGTACAACCCGTAAAATTGGGTAGAAACACCAGGATGAGTTACTCCAGAATTCAAGAAGTCGTTGAAATGCCAAACCTGATTGAGGTTCAGAAGAATTCATATCAGTGGTTTTTGGACGAAGGTCTCAGAGAAGTTTTCAGAGATATATCTCCGATAATGGATTACACCGGAAACCTGATCTTGGATTTCGTTGATTATTCGCTTGACGATACACCTAAGTATAGTGTCGAAGAGTGCAAGGAGAGGGACACTACATACTCTGCTCCCCTCAAAGCGAAGGTTAGATTAATTAACAAGGAATCCGGAGAAGTTAAGGAACAGGAAATCTTTATGGGTGATTTCCCGCTAATGACCGACAACGGTACCTTTATAATTAATGGTGCAGAGCGTGTAATCGTAAGTCAGCTTGTCAGATCGCCTGGTATTTACTATTCAATGAAGTTTGACCGTGTAGGTAAGAAGTTGTACTCTAATACAGTAATCCCGAACAGGGGTGCATGGCTTGAATACGAGACAGATTCCAATGATATCCTGTCGGTAAGAATCGACAGAACAAGGAAGCTGCCTCTTACAGTGCTGTTAAGGGCTTTAGGCTATGGTACTGATTACGAGATTACAAAATTACTTGGGGAAGATGAAAGAATCCTTGCAACAATTCAAAAGGATAATGCAAAGACCAGCGAGGAAGGTTTGCTTGAAATATACAAGAGATTGAGACCTGGAGAACCTCCTACGGTTGACAGTGCAAAGACTCTTTTAAACAGCTTGTTCTTTGATGCAAAAAGATACGATCTTGCCAAATTCGGCAGGTTTAAATTCAATAAGAAGCTTTCCATAGCCAATATGATCAGCGGACAGATAGCTGCTGAGAATATTGTATCGGCGGAAACCGGTGAGGTGCTGGTGGAAGCAGGTGAAGCTATCAGCAGAGAAAAGGCCGAATTAGTACAAAGTTCCGGCGTAAACATTGTATTTGTTGCCGTAGAGGGAAAATCCATCAAGGTTATCGGTAACAATACTGTTGACATACGTGCTTTTGTTGATTTTGATGTTTCTGACATAGGGATAACCGAAAAGGTCCAATATGGTGTTATGAAGGAAATACTTGACAACAACAGCGGAAGGGATCAGATTAAAAAGGCTCTTGCCGAAAGAATCAATGATCTTATACCAAAACATATTACAATAGACGATATTATCTCGTCAATAAACTATATAATAAATCTTGACTATGGAATCGGTACAATTGACGATATCGACCACCTGGGTAACAGAAGACTCCGTTCAGTGGGTGAATTGCTCCAGAACCAGTTCAGAATAGGTTTATCCAGAATGGAAAGAGTTGTAAGGGAAAGAATGACCATTCAGGATATAGACATTGTTACGCCTCAGGCTCTCATAAATATCAGGCCTGTTGCCGCATCAATAAAAGAGTTTTTCGGAAGCAGCCAGTTGTCACAGTTCATGGATCAGACAAACCCGCTTGCAGAATTAACTCACAAGAGAAGATTGAGCGCCCTGGGACCTGGTGGTTTGAGCAGAGAGAGAGCGGGCTTTGAAGTCCGTGACGTTCACCATTCCCACTATGGCCGTATGTGTCCTATAGAAACCCCTGAAGGACCGAACATAGGTCTGATAGGTTCCTTGAGTACCTATGCAAGAGTTAATGAATACGGATTTATTGAATCACCTTACAGAGTAGTTGACAAGGCAAACAGAAAAGTTACAGATAAGATTGTATACCTTACAGCTGATGTAGAAGATCCCTTTATTGTAGCTCAGGCTACAGAACCTCTGGATGAAGAGGGCATATTTAGATCAAATAAGGTTATTGCAAGATACAAGCATGAGATATTGGAAGTCGAGAGCAACAAAGTAGACTTCATGGATGTATCACCGAAGCAGATGGTTTCTGTTGCAACTGCAATGATTCCGTTCCTTGAAAACGACGATGCCAACCGTGCCCTCATGGGTTCCAACATGCAGCGTCAGGCCGTACCTCTTATAAAAGCCGATTCTCCGATAGTCGGTACCGGTATAGAGTACACAGCAGCCAGAGACTCGGGTGTTTGCGTAATTGCTAAAAACGCAGGTGTGGTTGATAAAGTATCCGCCAGCGAAATAACCATCAAGACCAGAAGCGGTCAAAAGGATGTATACAAACTTCTCAAATACATGCGTTCAAACCAGGGTACCTGTCTGAACCAGAGACCTATCGTAAGAAAAGGTGAAATTATTGAGAAGGGCGATATCATCGCTGACGGTCCTTCAACGGATAATGGTGAAATTGCACTCGGAAGAAATATTCTCATAGGTTTTATGACCTGGGAAGGATATAACTACGAGGATGCTATCCTTATAAATGAAAAGCTTGTTAAAGAAGACGTGTACACCTCAATTCACATTGAGGAATACGAGGCTGAATCCAGAGATACAAAGCTGGGGCCTGAAGAAATCACCAGAGATATTCCGAATGTCGGAGAGGAAGCCTTAAAGGATCTGGATGACAGGGGAATAATCAGAATAGGTGCCGAGGTCCGTGCAGGAGATATTCTGGTTGGTAAGGTTACTCCGAAGGGAGAAACCGAGCTTACGGCCGAGGAACGCTTATTGAGAGCCATATTCGGTGAAAAGGCAAGAGAAGTCCGTGATACATCCTTGAGAGTACCTCATGGTGAATCGGGTATTATTGTCGATGTTAAGGTATTTACCCGTGAGAATGGCGATGAACTGCCGCCCGGAGTGAATCAACTGGTTAGATGTTATATCGCTCAGAAGAGAAAGATTTCCGTTGGTGACAAGATGGCGGGAAGACATGGTAACAAGGGTGTTATTTCAAGAATACTCCCTGAAGAAGATATGCCGTTCCTTCCTGACGGAACTCCTTTGGAAATAGTTTTGAATCCTCTCGGCGTTCCTTCGCGTATGAATATCGGTCAGGTGCTTGAAGTGCATCTGGGTTTTGCAGCTAAAGCATTGGGCTGGAAAATTGCTACACCTGTATTCGACGGTGCAACCGAAGAAGATATAAGAGATACACTGGTCAATGCCGGAAAAGATTCTGACGGTAAGACTGTTCTTTATGATGGAAGAACAGGTGATCCATTTGATAATAGAGTAACAGTAGGGTATATGTATTACCTGAAGCTTGCCCATCTTGTTGATGACAAGATTCATGCCCGTTCAACAGGTCCATACTCACTGGTAACTCAGCAGCCTCTTGGAGGTAAAGCCCAGTTCGGAGGACAGAGATTTGGAGAAATGGAAGTTTGGGCGCTGGAGGCATATGGTGCAGCTTATACACTGCAGGAAATTTTAACTGTTAAATCGGATGATGTTGTGGGTAGAGTCAAGACCTATGAATCAATCGTTAAAGGTGAAAACATTCCTGAACCTGGAATACCTGAGTCCTTTAAAGTTCTTATAAAAGAACTCCAGAGTCTTGCACTTGACGTAAAGGTATACTCTGAAGAACAGGGAGAGATTGCTATCAAAGAATCTGTTGAAGATGACCTTGAAGAGCTGAATGTAAACATTGAAGGCAGGGAAGACGAAGTTATTATCACAAATGATTTTGATGATGAATTGAGAGATGATGTGCTTGAGGACGATCTTGATATTGATGATCTCGATATCGGAAGCATCAGCACAGGAGATAATCTTGAAGAAGAATTAACGGATGAATTGTTTGCCGATGACGAAGAGGTTAGTGAAGACTTTGACGACGAGGATTTTTAAGGAAGGGAGATAAGCTATTATGTTTGAACTGAACAATTTTGATTCTATTAAAATAGGATTAGCTTCTCCGGAAAAGGTCAGAGAATGGTCAAAAGGTGAAGTAAAAAAACCTGAA
>JAEVZU010000120.1 GCA_023392075.1 Bacillota bacterium
TCAATCTTGGTAAGGTAGCTCAGGCTGATAGAAATTTTATCGGCCAGTTCCTGTTGGGTAAATCCCTTCTGTTTTCTATAGTATTTAATTTTCTGCCCTATCTTTTTATATTTATCAGAATACTTACCTGTCATTACTCAACACCTCAAATAGATTGTATCTGATTTACTCATAATTAAAGAAATACCTCATCTATATTCTGATTCATCATCCGCTGCCTGGCCTTTTCCTTGTGGTGTGAAGGAGTATTCAACAGGTTTATAAAATTTTTTAAGTCTCTCTTTTAAGTAATCCTGCAGTCTTTCATCAACACAATATACATAACAGCCTTTCTGACCTCTTGACATAAGAGTTCTATATGTATTCTTTATTATTTGGTCAGCAATCTGCAATGCATGATCCCTGTTTTCCTTATACATCTTTTTTATTCCGTTTAAAGACTTGTCTGTTTTTGCTCGTTTAGTGAAATCAGTAATAATCCTTTGTCCATCATATCGCATGTCATTTCCAATAATAACTCCTACAAAATCAAATTCAAGGCCCTGCGAAGTATGTATACACCCTACCTGATCAACAGAATTATCATCAATGGCCCATGTAGTATTGCTTAAATTCCAACTCATATGAAAGTTATATCTCTCCATGGATATATCAAATATCCTGCTATCATTTTTTCCCCCTGATATCCAATTCCAGCAGTATCCCGCAACTAGTCTTGCTTTGTTGTTATTTTTATTCTTTTCCTCTACTAACGCCCTAAGTTCGTTCGGATTATCAACAACCTTAAAATCATAATCAAACTCAAATCCATCAAAGTTAGCCGTATTGCCAATCTCCAGTACATCATCCAGCCATGAAAGGTATCCGTCTGACCCATTGCATCTAAATTGAGACTCAAGTTTCATTTCAACAACCTGGGCTTTATTTAAGCGAGCAAAGTTAATGATGTCCGCCTTATTACCACAATCACTTATACTGATTCTCTGGTATTCATCAATAAAAAATATTGAAAATTTAGACGCATTTATTATTTCCTTGGCTTGATTTTCTCCCTTATTTTTAAATAAGCCCGATTTCTCACTCAGGCGGTGGGCTTCATCAACAATCAATACATCAAACTCATTTTTATCTGACTCATAATAAACACCCGATCCTTTAAACAGATTATCAATATATGATTTTTTATAATTATCCTGTAGTTTCTGTGAATAAACTTCCCGTGGAGCACTATTTTTTGTTACATACTGACAGACCATATCCTCAGAAGTAAGTTTTACTAATAAATTAATGGCAAGAACTGATTTTCCTGTCCCAGGCCCTCCTTCGACTATCAGTACTTGCTTTTTCCCATATCTATATGCATTTTTTGCCATTTCTAAAGCCGTTTCGAAAACAACCTTCTGATCATCTATCATAATAAACTCTTGATTTCCATCAAGCATTTTCAGCAAACTATCCTGTAGAGATTTTGACGGTCTGATCTTTCCATTTTCAATGATATAAAGTGTCTTCTTGTGATCAGGCTTTTTTATATACTTCTCAATAAATTCACGTAGCTTGAAGACATCTCCCTTTGTGTATACCGGAGCCTTTTCAATATAACTCTTGTATACTTCATTGGTTAATGGATCATTTTCTTTTGTAAAGTAATTATGGAGGTATGCACAGGGGTATAGCCGCACACCTTGAGTCTGAACAGATTCATTATATTCCGAAATAAGCTGTGCATATGACCACGCCTGATATGATGGATGAATTGTAAATTGCCGCCCTTTATATGGAGTTTTGACAACACCATCCTTTTCTACGACTGCCTCAACCTTGTCCCATTGTTTCAATTCTATAATTATTGCGGCACTTCTGTCTGCTTCATCCAGGCCCGATAACATAAAATCTATTCTTCTGGATGATGAAGGAATCTTATATTCAATTGCAATCCCTGATTCTGCAGGTATAGCTGATGTATTAAGTACCTTATACATGTAATTCATTGAATTGTTCCACGAATTTATTTCACTTTCTGCCGTACGTCCAATCTTATCTTTGTAGGATTCATATATCTTTACCGCTATTTCATCTCTTTCTACATGATCCATAAATTCCCGCTTTGTAGCCTCATAGACAATCATATTTCACCCTTTAATCAAATTCGGTATATTTCTTGCTATTACCTTTTGATTTTTCCACTGGATATTTTACCGAATTCTTTTTCAGTTTACTTTCCATAATCTTAATAATGTCAACATCTATGGAGTCAGCCATTAAAACACAATAAATCATTACATCTGCCAGTTCTTCCATCACCTTTTCCCTATCGAAGCTGTTATTCCACTGAAAATTTTCCAACAACTCCGCTGCTTCAATCATAATTGACTTAGCCAAATTCTCAGGTGTATGAAACGATTTCCACTCCCTCTCATCTCTGAATGATAGAATCTCTTTTATAAATTCATCCAAATTATTCAACTCCATTCAAATAATATAAGGAACCTGTTAAATCAGCTTCCTTTCTTTAAAGCTCATATAATTATCTCCAGCAACAATAATATGGTCTATAACTTTTACAGAAATGGGGTCAAGAGCTGAAGTTATCTTCCTTGTAATCTCAATATCATCCTGGGATGGATTCATGCTGCCACTCGGATGGTTATGAGCCAGAATTATACTATTTGCTTGATGTCTCAGTACCAACTCAACAATTAATCTTGGATATACCGGGACCTCATTTAATGTACCTTCATGAACTAATGCAGCATGATTTACACGATTTTGCGAATCCAGGCAAACAACAAAAAATGCCTCATAAATTCTTCCCGCAAAAAGCGAAACTGCATACTCTCCTGCTTTTGAAGAACTATTAATATTGGGCTTATCTCCCCATTTACCTTTAAAGTACCTTCTAGCCAAAGAAGGAGTCAGAGATACGAGAATAGCTGTATTCTCACTGACACCACAACGGTTGCATATATCTTTTGGGTCAGCTTCAAATAAACCTGCTAATGATCCAAACTCACGTATCATTTTATGAGAAAGCTCATTAGTGTCCTTCATTGGAATACAGAAAAAAAGTAGCATTTCAAGAACTTGATGATCCTCAAATGCATCCAGTCCCTCTGTTAAGTACCTTGTTTTTACTCTTTGCCTGTGTCCTTCATGTAATTTCTTTTCCATTAATTTTTCCCCATATTCTAAATTTACTTCTACATAACTCCTACAAAATCCTGCAAAAGTTACATTTGAAAACAAAACTTCTAAAATTTATTTATTTTTGTATTCAAAGAATATAGTTGGAAAAAGGGTAAGAGAAGCAAGGCTGAAGGCAAGCCCCCATATTACCCAGCAGGATTTGTCAGCCAGACTTGACGTCTTAGGCTATAATATTGATCGTGTTTCTATAAGTAAAATTGAGTCAGGTGATAGATTCGTGGCGGATTATGAGGTTGTGGGTCTGGCTAAGGCTTTGAATGTCGGGGTTGTGTGGCTGTTGTGCGAGGAGTGAATATCAACTATTATTTATTAAAATAACGTTTTTGTTTATACACCTATTGTAATCTTACCCTATATGACTTGCATATTCTAATGTATAATTGAGGCATGTTAATTTCAGGGGTATAATCAATGAATTAAAACTTTAACGGCGTCTATATGGATATAATCCATTATTCCATACAGGACATTGCCGCAGATCCGTAACAAATCTCGATGATGTACCCGAATAGAAACCGGAAAGATATTTCAGAATATCGTCCAAATTCTGACGCGAGACAGGAAGGTACCTGATTCTATATTCCATCAGATGCATCCTCAATTCCCGCCCAAAAATCTTCATCATCAAGCCACCGGGTATCGGATGCGTGTGCTTCTGTCTGTGCCTTCCTGAGTTCACTAAGAACATACTTTTTGTGCAGATATTCCTCGTAAGCAGCGTACTCATCAAAATTAATTAATACAGCAGCACCGTTTCCGTTTTTTGTGATAATAACCTGATCGTGCTGCTCTAATAGCCACGCAATCTCAGGAAAATTATTACGCAGGAATTCTTTTTGCTGAACCCATAAACAGGAATTTGCAGCTTCACATTGTCGATATAAACTGCTTCTTTATGGACATGCCAAGTCTTTCAGCCACTTTTCTTGAAGCCATATTCTCCGGTCGAATTTGCGCCGTGATTTTATTT
>JAEVZU010000143.1 GCA_023392075.1 Bacillota bacterium
TTCTGATTTCCTTTACAAGCTCAAGTCCGTTTAAACCCGGCATTTTTATGTCGGTAATTATTATCTCCGGGTGCAGTTTTATTGCCATATCCAGGGCTTCAACCCCGTTTTTTGCAGTTCCGGCAACGCAGATATCAAAGCTTCTCCAATCTATGCTCTCCCTGATCCCCTCAACAATGATCTGCTCATCATCTGCAATCAGCATTTTCAACATGACAATTCCTCCCGGCTTTTAATAATTTTCTGCTATTTTCTTAAACGGAATTATAATGGTTACTTTTGTACCGGTCCCCCTGGTACTTCTTACAGACAATCCGTACTCGGCTCCGTAGTACAGCTTTATCCTTTTATTTATATTTGCAAGGGCAAAGTAATTATCACTCTCGGCCTCGGTGCTTTCAAGAAATGCTATTATTTTTTGAATGTTTTCCGGATCAATACCGACTCCGTCATCTTCAACCGTGAAAAATACCCTGTCTTCAATTCTCACCCCTTTAACCTGAATATGGCTTTCCTCTGCTTTGGGCTCTATTCCGTGACAGATTGCATTTTCAAGCAGCGGCTGCAGCATAAAATTCGGAATATTCATATCAATTATTTCATCATCAAAATCAAATTCACAGGTAAATCTGTTGCTGAATCTTATTCTCTGTATCAGAACATAGCTTTTCAACTGTTCCAGCATATCTGCAACAGATATGAAATCCCTTCCCGCATTGAGACTTTTTTTGAAATAATCCGATACAGAGCCTACAAGTACCTCCAATTCCTGATATCTTTCCAACTGGATAAGCCAGTTCATATTATCAAAAATATTATAAATAAAATGGGGGTTGATCTTTGATTGGAGAAGCTTCAGCTCGGCATCCTTTTGCAGCAGTTTCTGCTCGTATAACTCCCCGAAAAGATTTTTTATTCTCCCCACCATGTTGTTGAAGCTGGTATACATATACCCGAATTCATCTTTTTCATGGTGTTCTATATTAATGCCGAAATTACCCGTTTCAACCTCTTTCATGGCATAAATCAGTTTTTTGAGCTTTCTGTATATTTTACCGGACATCAGCACAATAAACAGTGAGGCAGTAATCACATTCATTATAAGAAACAGAACCAGAATGTAATCTCTCAACTGTGCCATCTGTTTCATCGTAGTGTTTGCAGGTACAAAATTTACAAATTTCCAACCGGTGTACTGGGAAGTATCATACACAATGATATATTCTCCCTTGGAAACCTTCTGCAGGCCTTCTCCCCTTTCAGCCGTTACCAGCTTTTTTATCTCATTCTCTATATTCTGCGGATAACCTTTACCGTCAGGCACCGAGGAGG
The DNA here is from genome assembly GCA_023392075.1 of Bacillota bacterium. GTDB lineage: Bacteria > Bacillota > Clostridia > Acetivibrionales > DSM-1351 > Ruminiclostridium. The sequence continues at coordinate 1,333 of JAEVZU010000143.1, forward strand.
CAACAATGTTTCCTTCGCTGTCCAGTATCATCGAGCCGGCCTCGGAATCACTTTTTATAATATTGCTCAGATAATATCTGTCAAAGTTCACGGCAAGCGTACCGGCCATGGTTCCGTTTGACAATACATAAATAGGTCTTATAAAGGTAATCTGTTCATAGTTCCTGTCCTTTATAAAATTAATATTCTGCCTGTATTTATTTGTGAGAATAAATGTTTTGTCCTGAATTTGAAACTTGTAGAAATAATCCCTGTTTTTATCTTTCAAATAGGAGACTACCCCATAATCGCTGGTGTACAGCTTGTTGTTTATATTCAGATATAAATCGATTGCTGCGGCACTTTTGACCGAATTGGTAACTATACTCTGAAGAGTGCTTATAATATCGGGATTAACGCGGTAACTGGGTGTGCTGCTCCGCTGGGACGGGTCAACCTGCTGCTGGATCAGCTGATTGTTCTGAATAACATCAGCCGTATACTCCATGCCTTCCACGATCATATCGGTATACTCCATAGTTTTCTTAACATTGCTCTTGCTTTCCTGAATCACTATCTGTCTTATGTTTGAAGCATACAATCTGTAAAAGAGAGAATTGAACATAAAAAATATCACTATAACAATAAGAAAAAAATACACTATGATTTTTTTCTCGGTTGCAAAGATTTTAAAGTTAGTGTTAATCTGTCCGCTGTTCAGATTCTCCCTCATTTGCAGTTCCTCCTGCCTGAATCAATGTACTTTTTCCATACAGCCAAAAAGCCGGCAGACTCAGAACATTAGCCTTCTGAATCTGCTGACTTTTTTTGCTTATTTATTTAACTGTGCAAGCATCTCATCCCCATTGATGCTCTTCCAGAAAGCCTCATATTCCTTGTATCCGTCTTCAACTGAACTGGATCCCATTATGATCTTCGAGGATATTTCATCAATTTTCTTCTTATATGCACTCAGATTCTTGTTATAGAGATCCGATTTATTGCTTGGAATAGAGAACTTCGGTCCAAGGTGCTTGTTTGTCTCCTCATTGAATTTAACCTGCAGAGGTATAAGCTTCTCTATTGTTTCCGACCATTTAAAACCAAAATCCGTTATTTTGGGGTAGTACAGATAGAACTGATTTACATCACATTTATAACCCGAGTTCTTTGCTTTTTCAGCAGGTGTTATTATATTGTTTTCCAGAGTGTAGTGTTTACCTTCAACCCCAAGGCATCTGAGCTTGACACCTTCCTCGGAATATACATAGTACTTAAGTACATCAAGTGCTCTGTCGGGATTCTTTGATTTTGAAGATATACAGAGAGCATCCTGAATTGCTTCATACAGATTGCCGCCCTGCCCTTTTGGCCCTTTCAGTTCATAAATGGGTACAAATTCTGTGGGTGCTTTTACGTTTTCAGCCTCTGTGCAGAAGTATATGTATCTATTATAATAGTCCAGCGTTGATGCGGCCTTTCCTGAAAAAAGGTTCTCTCTTATAGTTGTATTCTCGTTTGTAAGGAATTCCTGATCCCATATCTTTTCCTTATAGAGTTTTGCAACATAGGCAAGAGCTTCCTTTGCTTCAGGTGTATTGAACCCGTCAATATACTTGCCGTCCTTTTCTCCTATCCCGTAATATGCACCAAACGGATTAAAGAAGAATGGAAGATTGTCAAGGAACTTTGCAAAAGTAAATGGTATTACTCCCTTTCCGACAAGCTTCTTCATCTCATTATAGAATTCGTCGGTAG
>JAEVZU010000181.1 GCA_023392075.1 Bacillota bacterium
ACCAAAGGCAAAAAGCACCAGGCCTAAAATTTCATTCCTGTACTTTGAAAAACCGCTTTCAACTCTCCTGTATTTTTTCTTCTTTTGAACCTTTTTGACTTTCAAAAGTAACACCCCTCATTAGTAGATAATCTGAATATTAAACCCAATATATTGCCTTTTACTGGCACACGAAGAAATTATATCACATTTTCGAGAATTATTCCACACAGGTTTAGAGTATGCAAAAGAAGGGGATCTCACTTTGAGAAATCCCCTTCTTTTACATACTCCATTCAGTTTCATACAATTGTTATCTTACTCAGGTATATAATACCTCCGGAGCAAATCCTTATACTATGCCGGCCTTTTTCAAGAAACAATTCCCCACCGGCATTTATTCCGCTCATTTGCAAACTGATTTTTATATCTGCTGAAATACCCCCGTCGGTTACCATATATGCCCTGGTATTATCCTCCTGGGCCTTGCAGTATATTTGCAGCTGATATTTCCCGTCTTCCGGCACTTCAAAATTGTACCTTACCCATTCTTCATTGCAAAGTTTGACAACAATAAGCTCGGTATCGGGCTGAACCTCACCGCCATAGCGCTTGTAATCGGGAACACCGGTTTTACCGTTTTCAAATAATATTGTAATGCCCTCGGTCATTCTGATTTCGGCGCCCTTTTCCCTCCGGGAAACCGAACAGCTTTCATCAAAGTATTCAGCCGGTATTGATACGGGTAAACGTCTCCTGATTGCATTAATAACATTGTGATTGATTAAAGGCCGGTTTATTTCTTTTATAAATCCGTCAAATATGTCGCATGCTTCCGGCTGTGACAGCTTTGATCCGTTGTCTATGTATTCTATAAGCCTTTCCCAGCCCTTAGGAATTTCAAATGTCACAGGAGAGTTGTCACACTTCATTTTCTTATAGCTCCAGAAGCTGTAAGAAATTCCATGGCCCGTCAGCATGTTGAAAAATCCTGCATACCAGTCCAGATTATTTTCGCCCCCTTCCCCCATGAAAAGCGGTACATTGAGTTTATTTCCGTAATCCATATATTTCCTTATGCTTTCCACGTCTGGTGTACTCCAGTATTTGTGGAACTGAAGCATGTAGTTGCTGTCAAATTCTCCTCTCTCCAGTTCATCAAATATTTCAAAATCCGTTGCCCAGTGAACCCCTTCCAGTATGAGCATATGCCTTGTATCCACCTGCCTGATTGCCTTTGCAAGGTCTTTGTACAACGGAAGCACCATTCCGTTATATCTGCCGGACCAATTTGGCAGCGGCTCGTTGAGCAGGTCATACCCTGCAATGCAGTCCTCTTCTTTATATCTTCGGGCCAAAAGTCTCCAAAGCAGAATTAAATTATCCCTGTGTTTTTGAGCTGTAAAAAGTTCCGGCAGATCATTTTCACTGTCGTCTATATTTGTACCGGTCTGCCCTCCGGGGGCACCGTGCATATCCAGGATCACATATATTCCAAATTCCCGGCACCACTCTATGAGCCTATCCACACGCGCAATTGCGTCCGGATGGAACGACTGTGCCTCTTCATTTAAAAGTATCCGTGCATTTAGAGGAAGCCTTATGGAATTAAAGCCCTTTCCGGCTATAAGCTCAATATCGGTATGGGTTATGTAACTGTCGAAATAGCGCTTCCAGAAGTCTTTAGCATATTCCTGTCCGCATAAATCCTTTATGAGTTTTTCCATTCTGCGCGGGCGGTCACATTTTGTATAAAGCTTCCACATATAACCTTCCGGCAAAAGCCAGCCTCCCAGCCCGAAGCCCTGCAGCAAAACTTCCTTATTACTTTCATTAACTATTTTTGTTCCGCAAGTCTTAAGAAGCTCCATATTCGCCTCATCCTTTCAGTGCTCCGTCCACTACACCTTTTAAAATATTTTTCTGCAGCAGTACATATAAAAGTATAACCGGGATTACAGTCAGGATCAATCCGCTGAGTATTGCGGGCCAATCACTTGTATACTGCCCGAACAGCATATTTGTAGAAAGCAGCAAGGTATAGTTTTTCGGTGTTGCAAGTATGATCAATGGCAGCAGAAAATCATTCCACATCCACAGGACATTCATTATACTTATAGTAGCAGTTATGGGTCCCAGCAGCGGAAGAACTATTTTAAAAAACATCTGAGCCTTGCTGCATCCGTCAATATAAGCCGATTCCTCAATTTCAAACGGTATTCCCTTTACAAAGCCATGGTACATGAAAATTGCCATACTCACTCCCAGGCCGATATAAATTGATCCCATTCCGTATATTTTATTGGAGAAATGCAGTATTTTCGCCACCCTGTAAAGAGGTATCATTACTGCATTGAAGGGAATCAGCATGGAAAAAACAAACAGCCCGAAAACAAAGGAACTCAGCCTGGTTTTGGTCCTGCAAAGAATCCAGCCTGCCATTGCAGAAAATATAACTATTCCCAGGATACCAATTAGAACAATGGCCAACGTGTTGAAGAAACTGGTAAAATACTTCATTTTATTGAAGCTTCGCACATAGTTGTCTAAATTGAAATGTGCCGGCAAAGCCAGAATATTTGTAAATATTTCTGATTTTGTTTTGAAGGAGTTCAGCAACGCCATTAATATTGGGAATAAGCAAAATACCGATGCGATACAAAGAAAAACCGTTACAAGGACGGTGCCTGTTCCTGCTTTTTTAGTCAAATGCATATTACATTTCCTCCTCTCTCTTTTTCATAACCCGCAATTGAATAAGCGTAATCAGCATTATAACTAAAAACAGTATTGTTGACTTGGCAGTTGCGTAGCCCAGCCTGTTTGAACGGCCAAAGGCTTCCTCATAAATATTGATGGCAACAACCTGTGTCAATCTGCCCGGTCCGCCTCCCGTAAGAGAGAATACCACATCAAATACCTGAAAGGCACTGTTTAAGGTAACAAACAGACATATTGTAAAGGCCTGCTTTATCATGGGAAGTGTTATGCTTATAAAGCGTCTGACGGCTGATGCCCCGTCCACCACCGCTGCTTCTATCAACGCAGTAGGAACACTTTGTATTGCAGCAATATAAATTACCATCAGGTATCCCGCACCGCCCCAGACGGCAACTATAATAATTGCCATGAAGGAATATTTCGGATCTCCCAGCCAGGACTTGTTTAAAAACTCCATACCTGCATTGTCGGCAATATAATAAAGAACCTGTGTAAATATAAAGTTCCACATATACCCGCCTATAATCATGCTTATCATATTGGGCATATAAAAAATCGTTCTGAAAAAGCTCCTGCCCTTGCGGGCAGACTCAATCAGCACGGCAAGCGCGAGTGCACATATATTCAGCGCAACTATTGCAACCCCCACGTATTTAAGCGTAAACAGCATTGCTTTCCAAAAATCCGTATCGCTTGTAAATATCTCTGTAAAATTCTCAAGACCTATAATTTTATATGTGGGATTTATTCCGTTCCAGTTGGTAAAGCTGAACCATAGGCCCAATACCGCAGGAATCAGTTTAAAGGCCGCAAAGAATATAAATGCAGGCAATACGAATAAAATCAAGGTAACATTCTGAGATTGTTTTTTATTAATTTTCAATATCCCACCCCACAGCTGAATTAAATTAAAAATAGATTATGAACCGTAATTGACTTTGGTAGGTCATGTATTGCAATTGTTTTTATGGAGCCCGCATAATATTGTTATATTTATTTGGCCTGCGCCGCTGCCCTGTTGGCATCCTTAAAGGTCTTATCCATTACGGCAATAAACTCATCTTTAGTGGTTTTCCTTGCATAGTAGCTCTGCAGCAGCTTGCCCTGCTCATCGGTGACGGCATTGGGCAATACGAGGTCGCGGTAGGAACGTCCCTGTTCAACATAGGCACTTGCCTCTTTTGCCCAGGAGTACTGTTCAAAGCTGTGGCATTTTGCCACCGGGTTAAATTTTAATTCCTTATACAGAGCTGAGGAGTCCTTGTCATCCAGCATATAGTTTGCGAGGGCAAGTGCGGTCTCCATCTCCTTTGTTCCTGAGTACACAGCAAGAGAAGTGGTTGTAGCCAGATTTATTTTTGTACAGTTGATATCGTTATTTACCGGAAGAGCTCCCACACCGATTTTTATATCTGGATTGACTCCTAAAATGCTTTCGGCACTCCAGGTTCCCTGTACAAACATTGCCGCCTTGCCGTTTGCAAAATCAGCGGCACCCTGCTCAGAGCCCTTATCCAAGGCATTTTTGGTTCCATTCTGCATAATAAGGTCAATTACATCAAATATTTCCACAACCTCTTTGTACGAGCCTTGATCCTTGTACATTCTATCGGTCCAGTCAGGAATATTTCCGCTCACCTTTCCTCCCAGTGTAAGTGCGGTCATAAGCTGCGGCACCCACTGTTCCTGGAAGGCAAGTTCAAAAGGAGTATACCCGCTGTCCTTTAAGGTCTTTACTGTGGTTTTCATCTGATCGAGGGTATCGGGAACCTTTAAGCCCAATTTATCAAAGATATCCTTGTTGTATAAGTAGCCCCATACGGTACTCTCAAATGGTACGGCATAAACCTTGTTATCAATGGTAACTGTTTTGCGTACATCCTCATACAGCTTTTCAGCAAGAGGCTGGGAAGTCAAATCTGCAACATACCCTGCTTTAACATAAGTAGGCAAATCGGCGGAGGCGTGAAGTGTAAAAAGATCAGGGGCATCATTGGAAGATAGTCTTGTTTGAATGATATTTCCGTATTGATCACTGCTTGGCATTTCAAGATTTATTACGGCTTCCACATTCTTTTCAGCCAGAATCTTTGCCTTGAACTGATTTAAATAAGCTTCCATCTGATCTGTAAAACGGGGAAAACTCATCATGACATTAAGGGTTGATTTGGTTGGTTCCGGTTTGCCTGACGCTGCAGTCTGACTGGGAACCGCAGCCGAAGACTGTGTTGCCGATGCGCCCCCTGTGTTTTGAACATCATTGCCACACCCTGCAAATATTACCGAGATCATGCAAATGACTAACAGTACCGACAGTAATTTTTTCATTTTAATTCCTCCTAAATAAATTATTCTCTGTACCATTATCATACTTTGGAAAATGCAAATTTACATTTGCCCTGTTTAATCACATTTATAGTCAAATTTTAATGTCATAATTCTCAGCTTTTTTAACGCATTTTACCCGGGGACGTTCCGAAATACTTTTTAAAGGTTTTGTAAAAATGGGCAATATCCAGGTAGCCTGTCATGTTCGAAACGTTTTGTATGGGCAGACCATATTCCACAATCAGCTCTTTTGCCTTTTCCATACGGACTCCGGTCAGATAATCTGAAAAAGTCACGCCCAGCTCCTTTTTAAATGCGGAAGACAGATATTCTTTTGTTACAAAATTGGTTTTTGCCAATTCCTCAAGGGAAAGGTTACCGGAAAAATTATTATCTACAAACTGCTTGATCGCCAGAATATCTATCTTGTTTTTTCTCTGCCTTTGTAAATTCACTTCATCTATTATTTTATCCGCTACGGCGGAATAATGCCGGATAAACTCCTCATCCGTTCCGTTTTCCCTGATGGTAAAGGGCAGTTCAACCGCCAGTGACCAGTCCACTGTTTCAGCAAATTTGGCAATGACTGTTTCCTCCACTATTTTGTGCAGATCATAATTGATATTAATGACCAGTTTCAGCTTTGCTCTGCTATCCCTTTGCTGGCCAAGCAAAGCCCATATTTTATCCAGAGCATGCCGGACTCCCTTTTTAGAAAGGCCTTCAAGGCATTTTCTGGTGTCATCCCGTGCTTCGATATATTTTGTCAGCCAGCTTGTATCGGCAATTCCAACCAGACTTATTTCATTCTGCTCTTCAATCAGCGTTTCCCGGTCCAGCTCGTCAGAACAGCGTTTTATCAGCCGGTTGAATTCATCCCCCTTGATGGGTTTCAGCAAATAATCCATTACATGACTGTTTAATGCCTGTCTGGTATAGTTATAATCATAATAGCCGCTGATAACTATGACCTTGGCCTTGATATTTTGCTGCGAGAGCAGCTGAAGCAGCTCTGCGCCATCAATGCCGGGCATCTTCATATCTGTGATGATTAAATGTGGCTTCAGCTGTTTGATACACTCTATACCCGAAATACCGTCGGCAGCCTCGCCGACGATCTGAAACCCCAACTCCTGCCATTGACCGATTCTCTTTATTGTATCCCTTGTCCAGGCTTCATCATCAATTATCACTACCCGATAATCCATTGGCCTCCTCCACTTTCTGTGCATCAAATATATACTCTATCCGGGTTCCCTCTTCTTTTTCACTATATACTGTTATTCCGTCGTTTTCCGAAAAGTTCAGCTTTATCCTGGAATTCACATTCAAAAGTCCGATATGCTTGCTGCTCTTTATACTTCCATAGGCAGTATCCTTCATTTTCTCATTCAGGGCATCCACCTGTTCCCGGCTCATTCCGCTGCCATTATCCCGGACTGTAATGTAAACCTTTTTATCTTCAGTCAAATATGCTTTTATCCAAAGCTTCCATCTGCTGGTGCTCCTGTCAAATCCGTGCTGGAAGCAGTTTTCCACTATGGGCTGCAGCAAGAGCTTGGGCATGAGACAGCCTTTTACTTCCTCCTGTATATCCAGCTCAATACTGAATTTGTCATAGAACCTTTCCTTTTGTATAAGCAAATAATTATCAAGATGCTCCAATTCACTTCCCATTGTCACAAATCCGTTCTCGAAATCCATGCTGTAACGCATCATACTGCTTAATGCACCTGCAATATTATAGACTTCTCTGACTCCCTTTGACAATGATATACTTCCTATAAGCTGCAGAGTATTGTGCAGGAAATGTGGATTTATCTGTGCCTGCAAGGCCTTGATCTGGGCTGATTTAGCCTGGAGCTTAATAACGTATTCCTGATGTATCAGGTCTTTAATCCGCTGAACGAAGAGAGCTATATGATTTTCCAGTACACTGATTTCATTCCTGGTGTCCTCACCTGTTTTTATCTCCAATGTAGCCATTTGTATGTTCTTTACTTTGTCTGTCAATTTCAGAATAGGAGAACTGATATAAAAAGAAATCAATGCAGAAAGCATTATAGCGGCAAATATACAGGCAATCCCCATAAAAACACCGGCAAATACTGTTGGTCTGGTGGATTTTACTATTTCATTCCGGGGTATTATTTTTATTATGCCAAGTTTACCGCCCTTGTCCTGGCCGTAAAAAATGATATTATTATCGACCGAAAAGTACTCCCTGGAGCTATCGGCATTTATGAGCCCTATGCTTTTTTCCAAAAGCGGTCTGTCATCATACCCATTATTAATTGACATAACAATCTCACTCTGATCATTAAGCAAATAAACCCGTTCATCCTGACTCGTTTTAAGTTTCTCAAGAATTCTCTGCAGTTCTCCCGTTCTCAGCTGAAGAGCCAATTTGGCAACCAGATTGCGGTCTTCGAAGGTATTTATGTTATGTACTGCATACAGACCCTGCCCGGTTAATTTCAAATACATATTGGTCTGCATCTCTGCCGGACGGTTAAAGGTATTGGAAAAACCCTCCTCATCACTTTGAAGTGTTGTTCCGGCTCTTTTGGCCTTAATAACACTCCTGTCACTGACAAGGTACAGCTCTATGGAAGAAAACAGGTTATTTTTATTCAGAGTTGCATTAAAGGTATTTCGTAAAATGGCACTGTCTTCATAGGAATCGTTATCTTTACCCCATTTGAGAACAGCATTTCTGAAGCTTTTGTCAAACTCCATGGAATAAAAAGTATTTTTTAACTCGTCGGAAAACTGTGAAACCCTGTCGCTGCCCCACAGCATTCCATCCTTATTTATTACAATCAATTGCTTATATAGTGAATCATAGGTATTATACGCAGCCAGCGCAGTGATTAGAATGGTCGGGATAATTGATACTGCAAGCATAAACAAAAATATCTTTGTTCTGATGGAAAGGGTCCTTTTTGACTTTCTTGAAGATTCCATGTAAATTCTCCTATCAAGCCATATATGTGTATTTTTCAGATAATTCAGTATATCATTATAAATAGCGTCAGTCAAAAGCCTGATTTTTTGTCACCTTTTGTAACATAAAAACCCCCAAAAATGAACCAAGCTTCGACGCTGCCTGGTTCATTTTCGGGGGTTTGAGTAACTATGAGAAATATACATATAATCAGTTATTCCAGATCATCATCCGTACTAAAGACCTGCTTTAACAGTTCAAGCTGTGACAGCAGAAGAGTTTCGGACTTGGTTTTAAACAAATGCAGTCTTTTTTTCATTTCTTCATATTCAAAGCGGATTCTGATTACTTCCTGATTAGCATCATTAATAATTTTTTGGGCCTTGATTTCAGCTTCCTTAACAATATTATCGGCCTTGGCATAGGAATTCTTCTTGATTTCCTCGCCGGTCTGCTGTGCTACGATCAATGTGTTCTGCAAGGACTCTTCTATATTTTTGTAATGCTGTATTCCTTCATTTAAAACAGATATTCTGTCCTTGAGTTCAATGTTTTCCTTTATGTATAGCTCGTAGTCGTGTATAACGTTGTCCAAAACTTCGTTAACCTGATCTTCCTTATATCCCATAAAATTCTTTTTAAACTTGATATTATCAAGATCATTTGGAGTATAGTTCATAATAAGCCAACCTTTCCAAGGAACTAAAAGTTCCTTGATGTAATATCTATTCAAAACGTTTGATAACTATATTAATGCGATCCTTTTTAGTAGTTCCGCCAACCTTGTCCAATACAATCCGTCCCTTGCCCCGAATGGAAATTACATCGCCTTCGGACAACTGCTTAGCCGGGTTTGAAATTGTCTCCCAATTTACATTTACCCTCTGGGCCTTAAAATACTCCATAACCTTGGTCCTGGACATGCCAAAACCACTTGCAGTCACTGAATCAGCTCTTACAGATGCAACTGTGGTATTGATAATTTTTTCCTTCCTTTCAGGAGGTGTGTACTGGTAGACTTGCTGAAATTCGCATTCAACCTTTGTATTACCAATTTTGTCCAGATTGTATGAAATATATTCCGCAATTTTATCAATTAAAAATACATCACCATAGTTCTCGTAGACAAGTATATCTCCTACCTTTTCCCTCTTTATCCCAAGGCCCAGAATCGAACCGAGATAATCCCTGTGAGATAAGTTCTTATCAACAACAGGTGTTATCCGCAGATAACTTATGGGAGCGTTGATCAGAGCCTCATCAGCATCTATGAAATCAGAGCTCATAGCAGCCATAACCCGCTCTGCTCCCTCAAAGCCACCCGTAAAGGTATAAAAAACCCCGTCAGCCTTATCCAATACCCGCTTGGCAATAACTGCCTCATGAGGAGAAAGAAAATCCGAATATACAAAAGAGGAATAACGGCATTGTTCTGCTTTGTCTAAAAGACGCGAAACCATTACCCTATCCTCAATCCCGGAAACCATTTTTAGTAATTCGTTTTTATTCATATATAGTGTCAAAAATAAAACATGTTAAACAGCATATAAATTACTCTTCTTAGTACACCTATAAGTATAAAAGCAACTATGGGCGAAAAATCAATCATGGAAAACATGGAATTATTCATTAACCTGGATTGACTCAACATCCTTCTTATAGGTGCAAGTACCGGCTCTGTGATTGTGTATAACAAATCAACTGCCTTGTTATCTCTTGATACCGGCAGCCATGAGATAAGCACTCTGGCAATGAGAGCAAACTCAAATATTTTAATTACCTTATCTATAGCAAATAAAACTGCATCCATCAAAATTCCTCCGAAATAAGAAAACCTTATTATCAGCCCCAAATATCACCAGTCAATGTTCTCCTATTTAGCCCAGGGAAATACCGTTTTATTTCTAAGTTCTTCCTTCAAGTCTCCGCTGACATCCACATTGTTTGGAGCTATTACAAATATATCACAGGATACCTTCTGTATACTTCCGTCAAGAGCATAGATAGAACCGCTTAAGAAATCAATTATCCTCTGGGCATCTGATTTTTCTATGCCCTCAAGATTGATAACCACAGGTTTTTTGCTCTTCAGATGGTCACAGATGTCCTGTGCATCATCAAATGTATTTGGCTGGGATACAACCATTTTAAACTGATTTGCAGAATGAATATTTACTACTTTACCTGATTGCTGCTGCTTTTTGGAATTATTGAAAAAGTGCGTTTGAATAGGTTCGCTTTTAATATCATCCTTGTAGTCATTATCACGAAGATCTAAATCTTCGTCCTCTTCCTCATCAATTGCTTCCCATCCGACGAAATTGAAAACTTTGTTTAGAAGTTTTGACATTTCAAATACCTCCTGCGTCTTTAGTAATTTATTTAATCTTTTCGCTTGTAAAATTTATTTCTGTGTATAATCCCTCTTCCCAAATATGCCGGTACCGAGCCTGACAATGTTTGCCCCCTCTTCAATGGCCATCTCAAAATCGTTGCTCATACCCATGGAAAGATAATCCATATTAACATTATCTATATTTTTACGCTTTATGTCAATATATATATTATAAAGATTCCTAAATACAGGCCTTATGACCTGTGGGTCCTGAGTAAATGGGGCTATGGTCATAAGTCCTTTGAGAGAAATATTTTCCATCTGGGAAATTATACCTATGTATTCATCTACATCATTAGGACTTATCCCAAATTTTGTATCCTCTCCCGAAACATTAACCTGAAGAAGAATATCTATTTTTCTTTGGCATTTTGCAGCCCTTGAGTTAATTTCTTTTGCAAGTTCGATGCTGTCCACAGAATGTATCATTTCAACTTTATCTATTATATATTTGACTTTATTGGTCTGAAGATGCCCTATCAGATGCCATTTACAGTCGGAAGGAAGTTTGTCGTACTTCTCGGTCAGTTCCTGGACCCTGTTTTCACCCATATCACGAAGGCCGCATTCATATACATTTTTTATCCTGCCGACCTCAACGGTCTTTGTAACGGCTATTACCCTGATGTCTTCCATGGTTCTGCCGCTCTTTTCGGCTGCAGCCCCGACCCTTTTAAAAATATTTTCCAAATTTTTTTTAATCTCCGTATCAATCAACTGTCTGTCCCTCCTGTATATTCTTAGGATTTAGGATATATGTATTATACAGGGCAATGGTATTTGTTTTTTCGCCCTCTAAATTATCAATAATTACTGCACTTTCATTCATACCTACGATCCTTACCTTTTTTATTGCAGCCGTATGCCCCTTAACAAGGGTGATCATGGCAGTTTTGTTTTTTGTATCAATGTTCTGAAGGGAACTGTAAGGTACTTTCAAGCCTGTATAGCTGGATAATATTATATCTGCATTTACCCTTCTCAAACCCACTGTTTCATTTAAACCCGTATCAAATTTGAAAGCTATGATTCTTTTTCCATCGATGATGTCAGAGCTGTAAACTATTTTTGCCTCTATATTCAAACCCGTATCATTTATCCTGAGAGTGACATTTTTGTCAAGCTGCAGGGCTTTGCAGTATTTTTCATCAATGGCTGTCACCATGTGGCTGTCCAGATCTTTGACCAGCTTTGCAATGGGATTCCCCTTTGTTGCATCAATGACATTGAAGTCTCTGTTGGTTTCCTTTGTTGTTATTTTCTCAAGTTCCTTGGGTGTAATATTCCTGATGACTTCCGGGGTAAGTACGGTTTCATAGCCGTCTATGGCATAGGATATCAAGCCCGAGCTCTTTGTACGTATTTCTTTAATATTGTTGTTCAGTTTGCTCTGTATGGCGGCTTTTTCACTTTTAAGCTTGTTTATATATGCAGCCGATTTACTGCTGTCACCAAAAATATCAGACTTCCTGTAAACAATCCTGTCTATACTTGAAAGACTGTTGTAGCTTTCAACAAGGCTGCCTCGAATGGATTGCTGCGCAAGATTTTTAACCTCTTCGATTATTTCCGAATCCAGTTTTTTGATGTCACTGGAAAACATATTTATATTTTCCTTTTGTGCATTTTGTGCCCGTGTAATCTCCAATTCCTTGGTTTTAAGCTCCTCATAGGTGGATACCGGAACATTTTTAACTACAGAAGCTATTCTGAAAAAAGCGGGAACCTTTTCCCCGTCAACCGCATCCATTACGCAATTACCTGTTTCGGGAGATAAAATCAGTTCTTCATTTCTTATGAAAACTCCGTCTATATTCTGTGTTTCCTCTATCTTACCTATTTTCAGTATATCAGTCTCGACACCGTTTCCGTAAATTATAAATAACAGTGCCGGAAGGTATAATAACAGAAATACACCCACTATGAGGGTTCCTATTCTGACACTCTGCTTTTTAAAAACACTCATATACAACTCCATTTCCGCAGCGGGCTTATTTGTCCCTGCTATTGAACAATTTCTGCAGCGCTATGATATTTCCAAGCTTTACATGCTCGTATACCAGCCCACCCTGCATATACGCTATATACGGACTCTTTATTGGCGCATCGGCACTGAGCTCTATGGATGAACCCTGAACAAAGGCTCCTGCTGCCATTATTACCGGGGAATCATAGCCAGGCATGTCCCAGGGCTGAGGTGTCACATAGGAATCAACCGGAGATCCTTTCTGGATACCCTGGCAAAATGCTATGAGGCTTTTCTCATTATTGAATTTTACAGCCTGAATTATGTCACTTCTTTCAGCATGGACTGAAGGCAGTGTTTCAAAGCCGGCTCGTTCCATAAGAGCAGCACAGAACACGGCCCCCTTCAGGCTTTCGGCCACAACATGAGGTGCCATGAAAAGACCCTGGAACATCAGCCTGTTATTGCCCAGTGAAGCTCCGACCTCTTTTCCCAATCCCGGAGATGTCAATCTAAAAGCAGCCTGCTCCACAAGCTCTTTCCTGCCTGCAATATAGCCTCCTGTCAAAGCCAGTCCGCCGCCCGGGTTTTTTATAAGGGAACCTGCTATTATATCGGCTCCAGCCTCAATTGGCTCAAGCTCTTCTACAAATTCTCCATAGCAGTTGTCAACCATGACAATTATTGAGCTGTTTATAGACTTGATAGTGTTTATAACCCTTTTTATATCTTCAATGCACAATGCATCTCTCCAGGAGTATCCTCTTGAGCGCTGGAGCATTGCCATTTTCGTTGAAGGTGTGACAACCTTGAGTATTTGCTCCAAATCGGGTTTTCCGTCAGGTTTTAATTCAACCTGTCTGTAGCTTACTCCGAATTCCTTCAAAGAACCGCAGTTCTCACCCCTGATCCCTATTACTTCCTCCAAGGTATCATAGGGTTTGCCGGTAACAGCCACCAGTTCATCACCCGGTCTGAGATTTCCAAAGAGACACAGTGCCAAAGCCTGTGTGCCTGATACTATCTGATGTCTGACCAGTGCATCCTCCGCACCGAAAACATTTGCATACACGCTGTCGAGAACTTCCCTTCCCCGGTCATCATAACCGTATCCGGTAGTTCCGTTGAAATGTGAATCACTGAGTTTGTTGTCCTGCATTGCCTTGATTACTTTTAACTGGTTTATCTGTTTGGTATTCTCTATTCTTTCAAAAACCTTTTGAGCATCCTTCTCTGCCTGCTCAGCCAGTTCTATTACACTATCCTCAATTCCAAAGTGCTGTTTTAAATATTTCCTTATTTTCAAATCCATCAACTATTCCTCTTTCGTATCAGTATAAATAAAATTTAGCTTTTTAATAGAATTATATACCATTTTGAAGCCGCTAGCTAGTGTCTGTAACATCTAAAACGTATATTGCCGGCGTAGAAAATTTTTGCAGCTAAGGCGGAGGATAAATGCAATAATTAAGAGATAATAAATATTTAATTGTAATTGAACAAAATTTTATTCAAATTGGAAGTCGACTTATGTGCTATTCAAATTCTGCAATTTTTATGCTTTTTAAAATACCTAAAATCTGCCCCTTGTTTTTTTGAAATGAAGTTTCACTCATTTTTATTATTGCACCGTTGAATGCATCTCCAAGAACAAGATAAATCTTTATATTTTCTTGTGATTTCTGGTATAGAATTTTCCCTTTGACTCCGGCAGTTGTGGTAAAGTTTTCACTTGTAAAACCGTCTGTCAGGAGGCCGATGTGACCAAACTGATGATAAACATAGATGAGATCATTTTTATTGCTTTCAACATATATGGAAATACCACGCTGGGGATCACCATCCGGCAAATCAGGTGATGATTTGCCATCAATGGAAACTTCCCACTCTGCAGGATAATCTACACTTAATTTAAATTCATCATTACTGTATGCTTTGGGATTTTCTATTGTATATTTGCTTATATCTGCAAATAACTTT
>JAEVZU010000006.1 GCA_023392075.1 Bacillota bacterium
ACCGGATTTGTTTTGGTGCATCCGTCATTCAGCGCCATTTCAGACATGGCCCCAAGCTTTTCCATATATGCGTTTTCATCGGGTATCAGTTCTGAAATAAACGGCGGAATACCTATGGTTTTATTCAAATTTTCAACAACACTTATCAGATCGTCGGCTCCCAGTTCCTTTGCCAGCTTTGAATAAGCAGCTTTTGCAGTTTCATCCTCCAGATTGAATTTCATAACAAAGGGAAGTATTATTGCATCGGCCAACCCGTGGGAGACGCCGAAATAGCTTCCCAGTGTATGGGCCATGGAATGGACTATACCTAAAGAGACATTGGTAAAGGCCAGTCCGGCAACCATGGACGCATTTATCATTGTTTCACGGTACTCAATTGTATTTCCGTCGGCACAGGCCCTGGGGAGATTTACGATTATGTCCTTTGCCGCATTTCCGGCCAATATATTGCTCAAATAATTAGCTCTCCTGGATACCAGTGCCTCCAGGGCATGTGTCAATGCATCCATGCCGGTTTCGGCAGTAATTTTTGCAGGCATGGTGACAGTTACCTCAGGGTCGCAGATGGCAATGTCAGGCATCATTTCCATGTTGCCTATGCCGTATTTCACATGGGTCTCATCATCGGTGATGACCACAGAACGGCTGACCTCACTGGCAGTACCGCTGGTTGAGGGTATGCAGACCAGAATGGCCTTGTTTCTCAGCCCGGGTATGGGATTGGGGGGTACAATGTCCTTTAATGCGGTCAATTCAGGATGCTCATAATAAACCCACATGGCTTTCGCCGCATCCATTGCCGAACCCCCTCCCAGTCCTATTATTATATCGGGCCGTTCCTGCTTCATTGCTTCAGCGCCTCTATATACGGTGCTGAACAGCGGATCGGGTTCCACCCCCTCAAAGACAGAGCTGTCTATTCCCGCTTCCTTCAAATAATCTATGGTTTTCTGTAAAATTCCGCTTTTTTTCATGCTTGAGCCGCCGGTTACAATAAATGCTTTTTTCCCCTGCAGTGTCTTAAGGTGCTCAAGCGATCCCTGTCCGAACATCAACTGGCTTCCGGCAAGTTTCATCGGTCTCATCATAAATATCAGTCCTTTATTCTGTAATATTTTAACTCTACCCATTAAAAGCTTTAACAAGCTCTGTGCAAAGCTCCGGAGAAACAGGATTTTCTATAATGCCGCCTTCCTTCAGGCTGGAGCCCACTATGGCACCGTTGGCAATTTTCAGCTGTTCCTTTATATTAGAGGCTTTAACACCGCTTCCGGCAATGACCGGCAGCTTGGTAACCTGTTTGACTCTTTTTATAATGTCTATGGGAGTTTCAACACCTATATGCGTACCCGTCACAATAACAGCATCGGCTCCGCAGGCCTCTGCCGCTTTTGCAGAATCCTCTATTGTTACGTGGGGGAGCAGCATATGAGTGTGTTTTACCTGAATGTCGGCAAGTATCTTCACATTTTCAGCTCCGAGATTTTTTCTGAATTTCATTGCTTCACGGGCGCAGGGTGTGATGATCCCGCCAAAGAACTCCACCGTGTCCACAAATACCGGTATTCTCACAAAATCTGCGTCAATGGCTTTTGCAATGGAAAGCGCCGTCGCATAATCATTCATAGCCGCATCTATGCCGATGGGTATGCTCACATTTTGTGCTACAATGGCGCTGATAGCCGCCAGTGCACAGGACTGTTCAATATCAAGATTTATGCCGAAGGCTCCGTCGCCCATATTTTCTATTATTATGGCATCCATTCCTGACTTTTCAAGCGTAATGGCATCCTTCACGGCCTGGTCGGTCACTTTCTTCATATCCCCGCAGAAACCCGGTGTCCCCGGCAGCGCAAGACAATGCACCATTCCTATTACAAGACTTTTATCATTAAAGTTTAAACCCTTCATCTTCCAGCCACCTCTCTGTCATATATTACAAGCCCGTCAAGAGCTATTTTGCACAGATCTTCCTCGGACTTTGTGCGCGCATCCCCCTTAAGGAAGTCCTTCAGGTTTTCAAGAACTGTCGTCATTGTTACGATACAGCCCTTTATGCCCATGAGGTTCGCCAATACCAGCATACAGCTGGATTCCATATCCACTGCCGAAATATTGTATTTTTTCAGAGCGGTAAAAGTCTCGCTCATGTCTTTATTCATTTTGGCCGACAGGCGTGAATCCCTCATCTGGCTGTAGAAACCATCCATGGTACAGGTAATTCCGTTAACATATTCTCTTCCGCTTTCCAATGTGCTTTTATTCATGCAGTTTATGAGTTCAATATCTGCCACCGCCGGGAAAGACGTGGGCACGTATGTTTTACTTGTAGCTTCCTCTCTCATTGCCCCGGTCGGAATAATAAGTTTTCCCAGCAGGTCATCCTTGAGCCCCATGGTGGTGCCCATACGGACGGCAACCTCCATACCGCACTGGTACATCTCCTCCATGGCAATGGCGGCGGATGGAGCTCCTATACCTGTTGAAGTGACCGTTATCCTGACACCCTTATATAAGCCTGTATAGGTGTTGAATTCTCTGGCAAAAGCTATATGCCGTACATCTTCCAGCTGCTTCGCAACTGTCTCCACCCTCCAGGGATCTCCTGAAAAGAGCACGTATTTTGCTATATCTTTTTCCTCTGTTTTTGAATATAAAGTTTGCATTTATCCTCACTCTTCTCCCTTGATAAATTCGTTGAAACGCTTAAGAAATGCTTCTTCGTCAGGTGCATTGGTGGTGCAGCCAACCTTTTCGATTATGAACGAAGAAAGAACACTGCCAAGGCTGCAGCAGTCCCTGACACTCTTTCCTTTGAGATAGCCGTAAAGAAAGCCTGACATGAACGCATCTCCCGAGCCTGTGGTATCCACCACTCTTCCAAACTCTGCTGCAGCAATATTTCCTGATATGATGCCTTCTTTTGTTTTATGGTAGTATACGCTCCCCTTCTTGCCCAGGGTGGTAACAATAATATCGGCATTTCCCATTTCAAAGAGCTCTGTGATATCCTCCAGTCCGAAAATCCTTTGTATTTCTCCGCGCTCACATTCATTGCAGAATATAATTTTACTGTACAGCAGGACTTCTTTGAAAAATTCTTCCGGAAAGGCATCATAATCACATTTCATCCCAAAAACCAAAGGTACGTTCCAGGCCTTGCACTGCCTGTAAAATTCCAGATTGTCTTCGTAGGAACCCACAGTCATGATGCCGGTCCGGGCCTCTTTAAAGAACCCGGGCTCCATCCCTTTGGCATACTTTTTGTCCATCGCACCGGGATAAAAGATGGTAACATGATTATTCTCGGAATCCGCAATGAGATAACAATTTGAAGTTGTCTCATCAGGAACGATCTCAACCGCCTCCATGCATACTCCCGCATTTTTCAGGTGATCATAAAAGCCTGTCTCAATATAGTCGTCTCCTCCTACTCTGATAAGAGGAAGTGCTTTCATATTCAATTTTGCCATGAGATAGGCAATATTTGTCGAACAGCCTCCGTATTGGATACGGGCATTGTCACTGTTTTCAACAAGAGATGTATAGCCGTATCTCAACGGGGAGGAGGTTCTGATTATCCTGTCCAGACTTACATATCCGTTTACCAGCACATCGTACTTCATCAGATCATCTCTCCTTTATCCAGATTGTCAAAAAGCTCCTGTGAGGTCACAACTTTGCCAAGATATTTTTTAATGTCAGATAAATGAACCTGATTAACAGTTTCATCATTGGTGGCAACGCAGTCGGACACTACTATCGGAAGGTAGTCCAGGTTATAGGCATCGGTAACAGTGGCACGTATGCAGCAATTTGTTTTGGTGCCTGTTATGATCAGATTCTTTATGCCGTTTTCCCTTAAAACCATGTCGAGATCGGTTCCTACAAAACCACTGTAACGCCTTTTTTTGATTACATAATCCCTGACAGGATCCACCTCCAGCATTGGATCGATAGCATCTCCGCCCGTACCTTCAATGCAGTTGGGACGCATATTTGCAAGATTTTTATCGAATTTGTCACTTCTATAACTGTGCTGCAGGAAAATCACAAGAATACCGTGTTTTCTGCATTCCTCAAGCACACGTTTTATCCTTGGCAGGATCTCACGGTTCTGAGGGTAAAATACCAGCCCTTCCGGGTCTGTAAAATCCTTTACCATGTCAATAATGACCAGTGCTGTATTATTCAAGT
>JAEVZU010000064.1 GCA_023392075.1 Bacillota bacterium
AGTTTAAATTAGTATTTGTCTGATAAAAATTGTAATATCAAAAAGCACATGAATTAACACGGAGGAATAAAATGGCTGATAACCTGGTTATTGTGGAGTCTCCCGGAAAAGTTAAATCGATCGGCAAATTCTTGGGTAAGGGCTATAAGGTGGAAGCATCGGTTGGCCATGTAAGGGATTTGCCTAAAAGTCAAATTGGAGTAGATATAGAAAACAATTTTGAGCCAAAGTACATTACCATAAGAGGCAAGGGTGATGTTATATCCAAGCTTAAGAAGGAAGCAAAGGCTGCAAAAAAAGTTTATCTGGCTACTGACCCTGACCGTGAGGGTGAGGCGATTTCCTGGCATTTGGCTAATCTCTTGAATATAGATGACGATCAGAAATGCAGGGTATCCTTTAATGAGATAACTCAAAATGCTGTTAAAAGTGCAATAAAGCAGCCAAGAAAAATTGATATGGACCTTGTTGATGCACAGCAGGCACGAAGAGTTCTTGACAGAATTGTCGGGTATAAGATAAGCCCTTTGCTTTGGAAAAAGGTAAAGAAGGGTTTGAGCGCCGGCAGGGTACAGTCTGTTTCAACAAAAATGATATGCGACAGAGAGGAAGAAATTGATAATTTTGTTTCCCAGGAGTATTGGTCCATTATATCCAAACTGGCAAAACCAAAAGTAAGTCCAAACTTTGAAGCAAAATTTTACGGTACTGAAACTGAAAGGATTGAGCTCAGCAATGAAGAGCAGGTCAATTCAATTTTAAAGGAAATAGAAAAAAGCAGGTATATTGTTCAGAAAGTCAAGGAACAGGAAAAAAAGCGCGCAGCAGCAGCTCCGTTTATAACAAGTACAATGCAGCAGGAAGCCTCAAGAAAACTAGGTTATACAACCAAGAGGACAATGATGGTGGCTCAGCAGCTGTATGAAGGTGTTGAAATTAAAGGACACGGATCGGTTGGTCTCATAACCTACATGAGAACTGATTCCACCAGAATATCTGCCGAGGCTCAAACTGAAGCCAGAGAATATATCAGTAAAAAATATGGGGAAGCTTATATTCCGCAGACTCCAAAAGTCTATAAGAATAAATCGGCTTCACAGGATGCACACGAAGCTATCCGCCCTACCTATATAGACATGGCACCAGACGATATAAAGGACTCGCTGAGTGCTGAACAATACAAGCTGTATAAGCTGATCTGGAGCAGATTTATAGCAAGCCAGATGTCCTCTGCGGTTTATGACACGGTAAGTGCCGATATATCGGCAGGAAAGTACATCTTTAAAGCAAACGGCTCCAAAGTTAAATTTCCGGGCTTTATGGTACTTTATACTGAAGGCAGGGATACTGACGGCAACAGTGATGAAGAGCGCGAGGAGGAGGAGAACAATCTGCCAGAATTAGTTCAGGGCGATGTTCTGGAACTTAAGAAAAATACTCCGAAGCAACATTTTACACAGCCACCTGCCAGGTATACCGAAGCAACTCTGGTAAGAGCTCTTGAAGAAAGAGGCATAGGCAGGCCAAGTACTTACGCTCCGACTATAACTACTATTCTGTCCAGAGGTTACGTCATAAAGGAAAAGAAATTCCTGCTGCCGACAGAGCTGGGAAAAATAGTAAACGATATAATGAAAAAGCATTTTGTAGATATTGTTGATGCTGAATTTACCGCCCAGATGGAAAACGAACTGGATGCTGTAGAAGACGGCGAAAAGCCCTGGAAGGACGTAATGAAGGATTTTTATTCTTCGTTTGCAGGAGTGCTGAAACAGGCAGAGGAATCTATAGGTGACATTGAAGTACCTGAAGAAATTTCTGATGTGATATGTGATAAATGCGGCAGAAACATGGTGGTAAAGCATGGCAGATTCGGCAAATTCCTGGCTTGTCCCGGGTTCCCGGAGTGCCGCAATACAAAAGCAATTGTTGAAGAAGCCGGAGTATTATGTCCGCTTTGTCAGGGAAAAGTACTATATAAGAAGACAAAAAAGGGCAGAAAGTATATAGGCTGTGAAAGGAATCCCGAATGTTCGTTTATGAGCTGGGATATGCCCAGCAGCGAAAACTGCAGTATATGCGGGAGTTTTATGCTTAAAAAATCTTCCGGCAGGAAGGCGGAACTTAAATGCAGCAATGAAAAGTGTTCAAGCAATAGTGAGGATACCGCCAAAAAGGCCAAATAGGTTTAAAATGATAATCAAATGTTATACAAAACCGAAAGTGCATATAAGCCTTTCGGTTTATTTATGTAAAAGCTGCCTGTCATACTTGTATCAAAAAGTGCAGCAGGTCCTTTTTCTTAACATAAGGCTAATTTATTTATAACATGTATATTATAAAATATTGATAGGACATTTATACATTTATATAAATGTTCCGTACGGAGGATGTATGAACAAAACAGTTAATGTAATAGGTGCAGGCCTGGCAGGCTGTGAGGCTGCTTATCAGCTGGCAAAGAGGGGGATACCCGTTAAGCTCTATGAAATGAAGCCCCGGAAATATTCTCCTGCACACCATTCCGAAAATTATGCAGAATTAGTATGCAGCAACTCACTCCGGTCTGACCAGCTTGAAAATGCGGTTGGTCTGTTAAAAGAAGAATTAAGAACTATGGACTCATTAATATTAAAGGCAGCCGACGCTACAAGAGTACCTGCCGGCGGAGCTCTTGCCGTGGACCGTGAGGGCTTTTCAGAATATATTACAAAAGCAATAAGGGAAATGGACAATATCGAGATTATTTCCGGAGAGCAGATAGGTATCCCTGATGACAATATAACTATAATTGCAACAGGACCGCTGACTTCCGAGGGAATGTTCAATTCCATACAGGAAATGCTGGGAGAGGATTATCTGCACTTCTTCGATGCCGCTGCACCAATTGTTTCCTATGATTCAATAAATATGGACAGGGCTTTTAAAGCTGCAAGGTACGGGCGCGGCTCCGATGACTATATAAACTGTCCCATGAACCGCGAGGAATATGAAAACTTCTACAATGCTCTGATCGGTGCTGAACTTGCCGATGTAAAGGAATTTGAAAAAAACATGGTATTTGAAGGCTGCATGCCTATAGAAAGCATGGCCCAAAGGGGAGCTGATACCATGCGCTTCGGCCCGCTGAAGCCTGTAGGACTCATGGACGCAAGGACAAACATAAAACCGTACGCTGTTGTTCAACTGAGGCAGGATAACAAAAATGGAACACTATATAATATTGTAGGTTTTCAAACTCACTTGAAATGGCCTGAACAAAAAAGGGTATTCAGTCTTATTCCCGGCCTTGAGAACGCAGAATTCGTCAGATATGGAGTTATGCACAGAAATACCTATATAAATTCACCCAAGCTTCTTGATAATACCTATAATCTGAAAAAGAACAATTCCATATATTTTGCAGGTCAAATTACAGGAGTGGAGGGATATATTGAATCCACATCCTCCGGGTTTGTGGCGGGTATAAACGCGGCTGCTCAAATATTGAACAAGGAAAAAGTTGAGTTTCCTTCCAATACTGCAATCGGTTCGTTAAGTAATTATATATCTGATAAGAGTATCAAAAATTTTCAGCCAATGAATGTAAATTTTGGCTTATTTAGTAATATTGACACTAATATTCGCGATAAAAGGAAAAGAAATGCAGATATTGCTGTCAAATCTTTAGATATTATATCCCATATTTATACAAATGCTAAAATATGGGTTGAGTAATTAGTCCTATATTGCGCCACATTGTATCTATATTTATTGTTTTTTTAAAATTAATATGCTAGAATTTATCTAATAATATTCGATTATGTAATATTTTTGTGGGGGTGCTTTTAAGTTGATACAAAATTTATATGGTAAAAGTAGTGTTTTGGAAAAATCGTTGAATGCATCTTGGGCCAGAAATGATGTTATTTCGCAAAATTTGGCGAATGTTGACACTCCTGAATATAAACGTAAGGATATTGCCTTTGAAGAATTTCTTAGCGATTCAATGGGAAAAGTCGGTCTGGAAGGCAATCTGACCGATAAAAGACATATTCCCATAAACAATAGCAGCAATGTTGACAAGATTGAGCCTGCGCTTGTTGAAGATAATTCCGATTCCAGTATGAGAATAGATGGAAACAATGTTGATATTGACAGTGAGATGGCTAATCTGGCTAAAAATCAGATCAAGTACAATGCTCTTGTTCAAATGATCAACGGCAGTTACAGCAAGATAAAGAGTGTTATAGCAGAAGGGAGAAGTTAAAAATGGGTTTTTTTACTTCGCTTGATATCGGTGCTTCGGGCCTGACAGCCCAGAGACTGAGAATGGATACAATATCTCAAAATATTGCAAACATCAATACTACCAGAACCAAAGATGGTTCACCCTATAGAAGAAGAGAGGTTATATTTGAAGAACGTACAGGTTCGGACTCTTTTTCTTCAATACTTTCAAATGCCAGCAACAATCTAACAGACGGACAGGGCGTACGTGTCAGCAAGATCATTGAAGACCCTGCCGATTTCAAAAAAGTGTATGACCCGGGGCATCCCGATGCAGATAAAGATGGTTATGTAAGCATGCCAAATGTCGATATAGTCACAGAAATGGTAAATATGATATCATCTACACGTTCCTATGAAGCTAATGTTACTTCAATAAATGCTACTAAATCCATGGCACTGAAAGCTCTGGAAATTGGTAAGTAATTCGGAGGTTCCGTATGTCGGTTAACAGTATTTCAGAAGTTAAGCAGTTGATCCCTGAAAATATAGGGCTAAGCAGTATCAATGAGGAGAGCAGGGCTCCGGATATAAGTTTTGGTGAATATCTGAACTCGGCTCTAATGAAAGTAACTGAATTGGAAAACAATTCGGACGGGTTAAAAGAGGACTTTGCTCTTGGCAGAACCGATAATATTCCTGAAGTTCTGATAGCCAGTGAAAAGGCCAGTGTTGCATTGCAGTTTACAATGCAGATCAGGAATAAAATACTTGATGCTTACTCAGAAATAATGAGAATGCAAATTTAGTTTACTTAATATGTTTATTGAGCATCAGAGCTAGTACAAAAGACAAAATACTATAAATCGAGGTGGTAGATTTGCCAGAATTTTTATCTCGAATACTTAAACCGATTCAGGAATTTTGGAATGGATTGGATAAGTCTCAAAAAATCAGGATCTATATCACATCAGGAATAGTCGTTGTTGCTGTTGGATTAGGTTTGTTCTTACTTACAAGACCGTCTTATACAACTGTTATAAATAATGCCGAACCTGCTGATGTCGCAGAAATGCAAAAAATTCTGACTGAAAAAGGTATTTCTTATAAGCTGACAGACGATAAATCCGGAATAATAGTTGATGTGAAAAATAGTGACACAGCTCACTTTGAGTTAGTTTCAGCCGGTTATCCCAAAAATGGTCTTACTTTTGCCGATGCTTTGAGCAGTATAAAAATCAACACTACTGAAAGTGACAAAAAGCATATATGGCAGCAGCTTGATGAATCTGATATCGCAAGACAATTAAAGCTTTTCCAAAATGTAAAAGATGCAAGTGTTACACTGACAAGACCTGAAAAAACGCTTTTTATTGATGATACAGATGCCAAAACCGTCAAAGCTTCAGTAGTAATTACGAAAATTGGTGACATAACAACTAAACAGGCTGAAAGCATGGTGAAAGTTGTTGCCAGCAGCGTAGAAGGACTTGACCTTGAAAATGTTACTATTGTTGATCAGGATGGAAATCCTCTCAGTATAGAGCAGGATGAAACCGGTATGCAAAAGACATCAACGCAGTATGACATGAAAAAGAAAGTAAAAAGCGATCTTGAAAAAAATCTAAGAGAAGTATTGAATGATCAATTTGACAGTTTTGATGCTGCCAAGGTCGTAGTAAATCCTGTTCTGGATTTCGATACATTATCCCAAGCTTCAAAAGAAATTTCAAACCCTGATGGAATGGAAACCGGTGCTATAGTCAGCAAGAAAGAGGTCAAGGAAGATCTGAAAAACGGTGATTCCACCGACACTGCCGCCGGAGTCAACTCTAATCCGGGCACGACCCCTTCATATCCCATGGGTTCCTCTGATTCAAAATCATACAAAAAATCCGATGTAACTGAAAACTGGGCATATAATGAGACTTCAAAGCA
The DNA here is from genome assembly GCA_023392075.1 of Bacillota bacterium. Classification (GTDB taxonomy): domain Bacteria; phylum Bacillota; class Clostridia; order Acetivibrionales; family DSM-1351; genus Ruminiclostridium. The sequence goes on from JAEVZU010000064.1 coordinate 6,148, forward strand.
AATTGAGAAATCTCTGGGTGAGGTTATTCCGGAGAGGACAACTGCTGCGATTACATTATTATACGGAAGCCGTGTTCCGGATGATTCAAAACTGACCGATGATTTGATCACCCAGGTAAAGGACCTGGCAAGCAAAGCCACTGGAATACCGGTGGAAAATCTGGCGGTTACAAAGCTTAAAATCGCACCGCCTGTTCAAGAAATACCTACTATGGCCGAAACCATACAGGCTTTGCTTTCTACATATGGATTACCGGCACTTCTGATGCTCATGCTGATAGCTCTTGTAATCGTAGCATTGCCAAGGAAAGCAAAGAGGCAGGAGTTCGAACCTGTACTTGCGGGTGCTGAAGAAATAGTAGTTCCGTCAAAATATAATGTGGAAGTTAAGCAGGAGCCAATTCCTGAAATCGATATAGAAGAAAGATCGGAAGTTAAAAAGCAGCTTGAGAAATTTGTTAAACAAAAACCTGATGCGGTTGCTCAATTACTCCGCAATTGGTTAACTGACGATTATGAATAATTGAGTCTATTATTTGTGGGGTGGAAAACTTGACGAGAAATAGCACCAAGACAGAATATACCGGTAAAGAAAAAGCGGCCATGCTGCTGATTTCGTTGGGACCTGAAAAGTCTGCCGAGATATTTAAACACTTAAAGGAAGACGAAATAGAGCAGCTTACACTGGAAATAGCCAATATACGTGCAGTTACTCCTGACGAAAAAGAAAGGATTCTGGATGAATTTTACCAGATATGCCTTGCTCAGGAGTATATTGCCGAAGGTGGTATTGGTTACGCAAAAGATATACTTGAAAAGGCATTGGGTGCTCAGAAAGCTGTTGATATTATAAATAAACTCACTGTTTCCTTACAGGTCAGGCCTTTTGATTTTGTAAGAAAAACCGACCCATCCCAGCTTTTGAACTTTATTCAGGGCGAGCATCCGCAGACAATTGCGTTAATACTGGCATATTTAAAGCCGCATCAGGCTTCCGTCGTACTTTCTGCCTTACCGCAGGACAAGCAGGCCGATGTTGCCAGAAGAGTTGCAACCATGGACAGAACTTCACCTGATGTTATAAAGGAAGTGGAACGAATCCTTGAAAAGAAGCTGTCTTCACTTGTAACCGAAGATTATACGGCTGCCGGCGGCGTTCAATCCATAGTTGACATATTGAATTCTGTTGACAGAGGTACTGAAAAGTTTATTATGGAAACTCTCGAAATTGAAGATACTGATTTGGCCGAAGAAATTAAAAGACGTATGTTTGTATTCGAAGATATACTCACATTGGATGGCAGATCGATCCAAAGATTTCTCAGAGAAGTTGACAATAACCAGCTTGCGGTTGCTCTCAAAGGTGCGACCGACGATGTTCAGAAGCTTATATTTGCAAATATGTCCAAGCGTTTGAGTGAAATGATAAGAGAAGACCTTGAATTTATGGGACCTGTTAGACTTAAGGATGTTGAAGAAGCACAGCAGAAGATTGTCAATATCATCCGTAAGTTAGAGGATGCAGGTGAGATAGTTATTTCCAGAGGCGGAGGAGATG
>JAEVZU010000087.1 GCA_023392075.1 Bacillota bacterium
GCCGAGATATTTTGGCAATTTTCGAGGAGGATGGACGCAGCCTTGCTGACGCAAGGCAAGGACGACGACAAAGAAAAGTGGCAAAATAGCCGGCGTGAGGCGTGTTATACATTGTCAATAGAGGGTAGCATAAGATTCAATAAAATTAGCTTGCCTTTTTTGGAAGTGTTTTATAAAAATATTTATGAAAAGATAAAAGAAAAGTAATAATATTGCACAATGAATGGTAACCATTTTACGTTTACTTTAGGCATAATTACCTAGTATCATTAAGCGTAACATATTATTTCAAGGAGGAATAACGATGAACAAAATGCTAGTAAAAAGAGGAATGGCATTTATACTTGCAGGAGCTTTGGCAGTTGGCATGACAGCCTGTGGGAAACCTGCCGGGGACAATACCGGTACCGCAACCAACACAGGTGCCGGAAATACCAATGCTGGTGCCGGAAAGCAGGTTGAGTTGAAGTTCAGCCATATATGGGGCGGAGCGACGGATCCTTTTATGCCGGCTGCTAAAAAGGTAATCGATGATTACCAGAAGGCCAATAAGAATATAAAAATAACAGTTGACACAAATGAAAACGAAGCCTATAAGACAAAGATAAAGGCCATGGCAGCAGCCAATGAACTGCCTGACCTTTTTTCTACCTGGGGCGGAGGTTTTTCAAAGCCATTTATTGATTCAAATTCAGTTTTGGCAATAGATAGTTATCTTACGGCTGAAACCAAAGGCAAACTGGTTAACGGTGCCTTCAACAACCTGACTTATGACGGCAAAATCTACGGAATGCCTTTCTTTCTTGCAGCCGGTGCCTTATTCGTAAATACGGAGCTGTTTGAAAAGAACGGTGTAAAACTTCCAACGACTTATGATGAATTGCTTACAGCCGTCAAGGCCTTCAAGGCAAAGGGAATAACTCCTATGGCGGTGTCGGGAAAAGACAAATGGACCATAGCAATGTACTTTGACGTTATGGCATTAAGAGCAGCGGGCCCTGAAAAAATAGTCAAGACCCTTACAAAGGAAGGTTCTTTTAAAGATCCTGAATTCCTTAATGCGGCAAACAGATTTAAGGAGCTTATAGATGCAGGTGCATTCTCAAAGGGTGCGGCAGGTATATCGAACGATGAAGCTGAAGTTCCGTTCTATGACGGAAAGATACCAATGATGTTCAAAGGAAGCTGGGCGGCAGGTAAAGCCGATGCCAAGGATTCCAAGGTCGCAGGCAAAATCGGTGTTATTTCCTTCCCGGCAATACCCGACGGAAAGGGAAATGCAAAACAGTTCACCGGAGGAGCTGTTGACGCAGTAATGGTAAGTGCCAATACAAAGAACAAGGACGAAGCTGTTAAATTCCAGATGTATTTTGCAGAAAACTTTGCAAAGGAATCATACCTGTCAGGTGCTGCAATGCCTGCCTGGAAGGCCGATGATGTCGATAAGAGCAAATTGCCGGCCACTCTTGTTAAAGTCGTTGACCTCACAAAGGATGCAGAAGGCTTTACAATCTGGTGGGATACGCTCCTTGCAGGCAAGGATACTGAAACCTACCTGAACGCTTTGCAGGAATTGTTCATGGGAGCAAAAACACCTCAACAGTTTGTAGACAGCTTACAATCAATGTACGGTAAATAATAAATCCTGAAATTATTGATAATGGCGTCCATTTGATACTTGTATCCTATTCATTGACCGGTGGCAGATGGACGCCAAATACTAATCAAAAGTGTCCATATTAAAAATACGGTAAAAGTCAGTAGTTAGTAAAGAGCATTAATCACAAAAAATATTTATGAATACGATAAAACTAATAAAAGAAGGAAGTGAGCTTTGTGGATAGGGTATTGAGTAATAAGAAGGCCATAGTATTTTTTCTGTTTCCGGCCCTGGTTATGTTTATAGCTGTTATTATAGTACCGATATTAATGTCATTATACTATAGTTTGCAGGATTGGTCCGGATTCGGCAAGGGTACCTTTATTGGGCTCGCCAACTATAAGGGACTCATTTCTGATCCCATATTCGTTAAAGCAGCTGTTAATTCATTAATTCTGGCTGTTGCCTCGGTATTTATCCAGCTCCCGATTTCACTGCTTTTAGCGCTTGTTCTGGCGAAGGGTGTTAAATTTGAAAAGAGCTTTGTGACTATCTATTTTATTCCGGTTATTATCTCCACAGTTGTTATCGGACAGCTATGGATGAAAGTATATAATTATGACTATGGTATCCTTAATTTGTTATTGCGTTCCATAGGCCTTGATACCTGGGCACAGGAATGGCTGGGAGATACTAGAAGAGCGTTGGGTGCCACCTTTATTCCTATAATATGGCAGTATATCGGATATCATATGCTGTTGATGTACGCAGGAATTAAATCCATTTCCACCGATGTTTTTGAAGCTGCCGTAATAGACGGATCTTCATGGTGGAATACATCCTTGAAAATAACAATACCTATGCTGAAGCCTGTACTCAACGTATCGGTTATATTTGCAGTAACAGGAGCGCTTAAGGTATTTGATCTGGTATATGTTTTGACAGGCGGGGGACCTGCCCACGCCAGTGAAGTTATAGGTACGTATATGGTCAGTACCATATTTAAAGGAAACCAATACGGATACGGAAGTGCAATGGCCATATTTGTTATTCTCGAATGCTTTTTACTGTCAATTCTGGTTGGTTTCCTGTTCAGAGAAAGAGAGGGCGCAAAAAGATGAGTAGAATTAAATCAGTGAGCAGTTCGAAACGCTCGGTTTCAAGTATACTTATGTATGCCGCCCTCATTGTGGTAGCATTTGTACAATTGTTTCCGCTATACTGGATGTTTACCTTTTCTTTAAAAGATAATTCCGAAATATTCGGCGGAAATCCCATAGGTATTCCCAGTAAGTGGCTCTGGTCCAATTACAGCAATGCTCTTCTGGGCGGCAATGTAGGTCATTATTTTATAAACAGTGTAATAGTTACAGCTGCAACAATTCTGTTTACGGTAATATTCTCGGTTATGGCATCCTATGCACTGACAAGAATGGTATTTAAGATAAGAAGACAAATGAACTCCTTTTTTATCCTTGGACTTACTGTTCCCCTCCATTCCGCGCTGCTTCCAATATTCATCCTGCTGAGAAATCTGAAAATGGTCAATTCCTATTGGGCTTTGATCATACCTTATTCAGCCTTTGCAATACCTATGGCCATACTTATATTCTCCGGTTTTATGGCATCTTTGCCAAGGGAACTGGAGGAGGCCGCATGTATTGACGGCTGCAGTATTTACAGGATATTCTTCAACATAATCATGCCGTTAACCAGACCGGCTATTGCAACAGTTACCATATTTACTTTCCTGCAGGCCTGGAATGAATTGATGTTTGCTGTTGTATTTATCAGTGACGTCAGGTTTAAAACCTTAACAGTCGGTATCCAGTCTCTGGCCGGCCAGTACACCACCGACTGGGGTCCCATAGGCGCAGGCCTCATGGTTGCAACAATCCCAACCCTGATCATATATGCATTCATGAGCAAGAAGGTACAGGACAGCCTTGTGGTTGGAGCCGTCAAGGGCTGATCAATTTTGCAGGTAAAAAATTGTTACTGATTATACCGGTACTTTCACACTAACTTCAAGCAATTGATTGAACACAAAGCGCTTACTATCCATTGCTTGAAGTTGTACTCGTCTACCTGTATAATCAACATAACCCATTTAATTGCAGAATTGAGTCAACTTAACCAGCGAAACGAGTTATGTTAATTATGGTCAGAAATTACATATACAAATAAAAAAAGTACTACTGTCAAGAATGAGGAGGTAAATATGGAAGAAAAGCCGAAGTATTTGGACAAATCCCTTTCCTTTAAAGAGAGAGCGGCCGACCTGGTATCAAGGATGACTCTTGAGGAAAAGGCAGCACAGCTTAGATATGATGCACAGGCGGTGGAAAGACTTGGTGTTCCCAGGTATAACTGGTGGAATGAAGCGCTCCACGGTGTTGCAAGGGCGGGTGTGGCCACGGTATTTCCACAGGCTATAGGTCTGGCAGCTATTTTCGATGACGAATATCTTCAAAAAATTGCCGATGTTATTGCAACAGAAGGAAGAGCAAAATATAATGAAAGTTCAAGGAAAGACGACCGCGATATATATAAGGGAGTAACCTTCTGGTCACCGAATGTAAATATTTTCAGGGATCCCAGGTGGGGACGGGGACATGAAACCTACGGGGAAGATCCGTATCTTACCTCAAGACTTGGTGTGGCTTTTGTAAAGGGACTTCAGGGCAACGGTAAACATTTGAAGGCAGCAGCCTGCGCAAAGCATTTTGCAGTACACAGCGGGCCTGAGGATGACAGGCACCACTTCGATGCCATAGCCTCGAAGCAGGATATGTTCGAAACGTATCTCCCTGCTTTTGAAGCACTTGTAAAGGAAGCCGGGGTTGAGGCGGTTATGGGTGCCTACAACAGAACCAACGGAGAACCCTGCAACGGAAGCAAAACCCTCCTTCAGGAAATACTTAGGGATTCCTGGGGCTTTGACGGTCATGTGGTTTCGGACTGTTGGGCAATTAAGGATTTCCATGAGGGGCACGGAGTGACAAAGACTCCGACCGAATCTGCTGCGCTGGCCATAAAGAGCGGCTGTGACCTGAACTGCGGCAATATTTATCTTCTGCTTTTGTTAGCTTTAAAAGAAGGACTGATTACAGAAGAGGACATTGACCGTGCTGCAGTCAGAGTTATGACTACAAGGATGAGACTGGGGATGTTTGACGATGACTGCGAATTTGACAGCATACCCTATGAAGTGAATGACTGTAAGGAACACAATGCATTATCACTTGATGCTTCCAGAAAATCAATGGTTTTGCTCAAGAATAACGGACTTCTGCCCTTGGATTCCGGCAAAATAAAGAACATAGCGGTTATCGGACCAAATGCTGCCAGTGATCTGGCATTGATAGCAAATTACAGCGGTACGCCATCCCACAGTATAACCCTGCTGGATGGTATCAAAAACAGAGTGCCGGCAGAAACCCGCGTATGGTATGCGCTGGGCAGCCACCTTCACATGAACAGGGAGGAGGATCTGGCACTTCCCGGAGACAGGCTGAAGGAAGCTGTGTCGGCTGCCGAACGCAGTGATGTGGTGGTACTTTGCCTGGGGCTTGATGCATCTGTTGAAGGAGAGCAGAACGATCAGGGGACGGTAATCCTTGATGCAGGAGGAGACAAAGCCGACCTTAATCTCCCTGAAGCACAGAGAAAGCTTTTGGATGCAATTCTTGAAACAGGCAAGCCGACAATCGTGGCACTTGTCTCAGGCAGCGCACTCAGTATAGGCGATGCGGCAGGCAAAGCGGCAGCAATTGTCCAGTGCTGGTATCCCGGCTCAAGGGGAGGTCAGGCTTTCGCTGAAATGCTGTTCGGTGATTATTCACCCGCAGGAAGACTGCCCGTGACCTTTTATAAGTCAACGGAAGAACTGCCGGATTTCAAAGACTATTCAATGGAAAACAGAACTTACAGGTTCATGAAACAGGATGCTCTGTATCCCTTTGGTTTCGGCCTGAGCTATACAAATTTTGAATATTCAGACCTGACCTGCTCAAGCTCAAGTATCAAGAACGGAGACAGCATAACAGCCAGTGTGGCTGTGAGGAATACCGGAGACAGGGATTCCGATGAGGTTGTTCAGGTTTATATAAAAGATATGGAGGCAGCGCTCAGAGTTCCCAGGCACAGTCTGTGCGGCTTTAAGCGTATACACCTGAAGAGCGGGGAACAAAAGACAGTCAGCTTTAAGATCGACTCCAGAGCAATGATGGTTGTCGGTGAAGATGGAAAACGTTATGTGGAAAACGGCGATTTCACTCTCTTTGCGGGAGGAACCCAGCCTGACAGGGTCAGCACAAAGCTCAGCGGCAAGGCACCGCTGGAAGTGATGTTTACGGTTGAATAAGCAAGCACATAGCTAAAGATATAATTTCAATTTTGGAAACCCCTTTTGCCGGATACATTCTGAATCAGTATCCGGTAAAAGGGGTTTTTCCGGCGAATAGGAATTTATGATTTTTATGTTTCTTTTTTAATATTTATATTAAAAAAGTTTGGTAATGAAATATAATAGAGATAATACGGGTTAATCGGAGGCTTATGAATAAGGGTAGCAGGAAAGACACCTACAGAAGGAAAAGAAGATTCTTATTGGGAATGGGATTACTGCTGATAGCAGCAGTTGTATTATTGGGGTATGTGCTGGCACAGAGCTTTGGCATTTTGCAGGCACAGAACCCTTCAGACAGGACAGGGCCGGGCGGAGCAGCTGAAAGTACTGCCACCACCACCGGAATCACCGGGGGCTCCGGGAATTCAACCGCACAAAACAGTCCCGATACGGCGGAGCCGGGGCAGAACAGTCAGGAGCCCGGCAGCAGCGGACAATCTCCGGAGGATGAACTGCATGACCGGATTAAAGCATTGGTGGACGGTATGACCCTTGAAGAAAAAGTCGGTCAGCTGGTAATTGTCGGTGTGGACGGTTATGGAAATGATGAACACTCAAAACAGCTGATGGAGAAATATCATGTGGGTGGTTTCATTTTGTTTAAAAAGAACATACAGGATTCCAACCAGCTCCTGAACCTGCTTAATTCGCTGAAGGAGACAAACGCGGCCTCAAATAAAGTTCCGATGTTTCTGTCGGTGGATGAGGAAGGCGGCAGAGTGTCCAGACTTCCCGACGAATTCAAAAAATTTCCTTCCAACAAAGTAATAGGGCAAAAGAATGACGGAGCCCTGTCCTATCAGGTAGGAAGCATATTGGGCAAAGAGCTGGGCTCATTTGGTTTTAACATGGATTTTGCTCCTGTTCTGGACATAAACAGCAATCCTAAAAACCCTGTAATCGGTGACCGTTCCTTCGGAACAACCGCCGGCCTGGTCAGCCGGCTGGGAATGGAGACCATGAAAGGTATCAGGGCTGAAAATGTTATTTCGGTTGTCAAGCATTTTCCGGGCCATGGTGATACCTCCGTCGATTCCCATGTGGGCCTGCCCCGGGTGAACCATGATCTCAAGAGGCTGGAAAGCTTTGAACTGGTTCCGTTTAAGGCAGCAATCGAAAATAATGCCGACGCCATTATGATAGCCCATATATTGCTTCCAAAACTTGACCCGGAAAACCCCGCCTCCTTCTCCAAAGCTGTTATTACAGACTTATTGAGAACAGGTATGAATTTTAATGGCGTCGTTATCACAGATGACTTTACCATGGGTGCCATAGTGAAGAACTATGATATGGGAGGGGCGGCAGTAAAATCCATTCAGGCCGGTGCCGACATAGTGCTGGTCTGCCACGGCTTTGACAAACAGGAGACAGTCATAAAAGCTTTGCTGACTGCTGCCAAGGCAGGACAGATCAGCACTGAGAGACTTGAGGAAAGTGTTTGCCGGGTGCTTGAACTGAAGCAGAGGTATTCACTTGACAATGCACCGGCCGGGCCTGTCGACCCGCAAAAAATCAATTCTGAAATAAGTGCACTTTTTAAATAATAAAATACACTTATTTACCTTGCTAAATCGTCATTTAACTAAAATATTCTTCTTTTATTGTAATTTATCTTTTGATATAATAGCTTTGCTGTTTAACACATTAAAGGAGGAAAGTGAATGAGCGCGGAGACGACCAAAATCTTTTTTGCCATGTGTTCTTATATGGTATTGGTTATTGGCATCGGAATTTATTTTGCAAAGCGTGCAAACGAAAGCAGTGAAAATTATTTTATCGGAGGAAGATCACTTGGTCCCTGGGTAGCTGCCATGAGTGCCGAAGCCTCTGATATGAGCGGCTGGCTTTTGATGGGCTTGCCGGGAGTGGCATACTGGTTTGG
>JAEVZU010000093.1 GCA_023392075.1 Bacillota bacterium
GCCGAGATATTTTGGCAATTTTCGAGGAGGATGGACGCAGCCTTGCTGACGCAAGGCAAGGACGACGACAAAGAAAAGTGGCAAAATAGCCGGCGTGAGGCGTGTTATACATTGTCAATAGAGGGTACTCAGCCTTATCTATAATATGCCGTTTTTCCAAGTTAACTCCTCTGTTAGAATAATTTGCTTCATGTTGGTAATAATATTAGCTAAATTATAAAGGAAAGCAAAAATAATTCATGACTTCATTATTTTTGCTCTCCCATAGGAGGAGTTATATGGGTAAGTTAGCAGGTACCGAGACATCGGTAAATCTTGCAAGAGCATTTGCAGGAGAATCGCAGGCGAGAAACAGGTATACGTTCTATGCGGAATATGCCAAAAAGGAAGGGCATGCCGTAATCGAACAGGAGTTTAAGACAATCGCCGAAAACGAGCGGGCTCATGCAAAAGTTTTTTATGATCTTTTGGTTGACGGTATGGGAGGCCCCAGCAATGTAAATATTGATGCAGGATATCCCTTTGAGACGGGAGATACGTTGGCAAACCTCAATGCAGCAGCTCATGGCGAACACGAAGAACATTCAAAGATATACCCGGCATTTGCAGATGTAGCTAAAAAGGAAGGATTTCCACAGGCTGAGGCCGCTTTCAGAATGATAGCAAACATTGAAAAAGAGCATGAAAAAAAGTTCAAGCAAATAGCGGAGGATTTGAATAACAAAACTCTGTATCAAAAGAAGGAACCGGTTCAGTGGGTTTGCGCCAACTGCGGACATATTCATCAAGGAACGGATGCACCTGGTATCTGCCCGGTTTGTAAATATGCGCAGGGCTGGTTTGAGATTAAAACAGCCTGATATAGTTAAAAACTTAACAAACTTAAGATAATCGCCGAAATTCAGCGAACAAAATAGTTATTTTTGCTGTATTGATTTATAGAAAGCAAGATTGTTAAATAATAAACAAAAACATTGTTGTTTTTTTAACAATCTAGATTTACAATAATTATAGGATATTAAATATAGTTTGCAAGCAAACATTAATCATAAAACAGGAGGTAAGAATTATGTGGGAAAACAAAATTGACATTAATCAAGTTGTGGAAATCAGAGCGAAGACAACTACTTTTTTCGGAGTGGGAGCTATTAACAAGATGAAAGATGTTGCCGGAAATTTATCCTCCAGAGGAGTTAAAAAAGTTATTGCTATGACCGGAAAGAGCTCTCATATCAAAACAGGTGCATGGGATGTTACAAAGAAAGCCCTGGAGGCAAACGGAATAGAATATTTACTTTACAGCAAGGTTACTCCAAATCCTACCGTTGACCAGGTGGATGAAGCAACTGCCGAAGCAAAAAGCTTTGGAGCTCAGGCCGTTATTGCCATCGGCGGAGGAAGTCCCATCGATGCTGCCAAGAGTGTGGCCATACTTATATCATACCCTGAAAAAAATGCTACCGAGCTTTACGAGCTTAAATTCGCTCCCGACACAGCTGTGCCATTGGTTGCTATAAACCTGACCCACGGTACCGGAACCGAAGTTGACAGGTTTGCTGTTGTAAGTATTCCTGCAAAGGAATACAAGCCTGCAATTGCATATGACTGCATTTATCCCATATATGCAATTGATGATCCGGCCCTGATGACAAAGCTGCCGGCCGACCAAACCCTGTATGTTTCGGTTGATGCAATAAATCACGTTGTTGAAGCTTCAACAAGTATTGTGACAAACCCGTTGGCCATATTACTGGCAAAAGAAACCATACGTCTGGTTGTCAAGTATTTGCCGGTAGCTGTGAAGGAACCTGAAAACCTTACGGCAAGATATTACCTGTTATATGCATCGTTAATTGCAGGAACATCCTTTGACAATGGATTACTTCACTTCACACATGCGCTTGAACATCCGTTAAGTGCGGTAAAACCTGAATTAGCACATGGATTGGGCTTGTCAATGCTGCTGCCGGCAGTGGTTAAGGAAATATATCCTGCATCAGGAGAGGTTCTGGCAGAAATATTCGAGCCTATCCTCCCAGGTCTCAAAGGAACAGCAGATGAAGCAGACAAAGCTTTTGCAGGCATCAGAAAGTGGCTTAACGGGATTGGAGTTACTTCAAGCCTGAAGGATGAGGGCTTTGATGAGAGTGTAGTTGAAAAACTGGTCAACCTTGCCTTTGAAACTCCAAGTCTTGACGGCCTGCTGGCAATAGCTCCGGTCAAAGCAACAAGGGAAGCGGTAAGGAACATATATACAAATTCACTTTAATCGGATATAAGAAAGCTACCCTCTATTAACGAGGTACAATACGTTTTTGAATGGTAAATTTGCTGTGAGGCGTGTTGTACATTGTCAACAGAGGAATATTCCATGATACTAAGGCAGCTGCTTACCGACCCGTAAGCAGCTGCCTTTAACCATACTTTGCTCTTACCAATTTTATAATGTCTCCCATAGCATTATAATGGCCGGTGATTTTATCAGGAATATTGCTCCAATTAACTGATAAATATGCTACTACCCCAAATAACAACAGTAAGCAGCTCAAATTTATTACCACATCGTATTTACCTCTTTTCATTATCATATAATCACCTCTCATCAATTGTCTTTACATGAAATTTCATAGACTTGATAGCTTATACGTTTGAAACACTCTGACCCCGCACGATATGCTTTTTTGCTAATGAAGGTACATGAGGAACGGGACGGGGATCATACGAAGAGTAATTGACGGCAGGATGAACAGTAATGTCAGTAAATTCGATGGGCAGTCCCGCTGAAGTATAAAAACTCATTCCATCCTGTAAATGGAAGTGAAGATGCGGTTCCGAAGTGTTGCCCGAATTACCGCAATAAGCAACACACTGCCTGCGCCTCACCATATCTCCTGCTTTTACACGGATGCTTTCAGGCTTCAAATGAGCCAGAAGCCCGTATTCATTGTCGGCATGGCGAATGAGAATGTAGTTGCCCCGTATATCTCCGGCGGAGCAATCAACCTGACCACGCCCCAAGAGCAGGCTGTCGGGATATTTGTCCCGAACCTCAACCACTTCACCATCTGCGGGAGCTAAAACTTCTTTACCGTAGCAGCAATAGTCGGTAAGCCTGGTACATTCACCGGAAAAGCTATGTCCTTCTTCATCAAGAATTACAAAATCATAGGCATACCGCTGCGTTTGAATTCCCCAGGAATGCGAGGATGCTTTGTCAACACCGCCGTTAACTGCTGTCCAGTTTCCTTGAAAGGGCAGAGAATATTGCACTTTACATTGGTAATTTTCCGCACTTGGTGTGTAAGAGCCGTACCGGAAAGGCATAGTCAGCATACCCCATAATTGTTTAAGTGACTGCAGAAATACAGGAAAATTGTAAAAGATACCAACAAAACCAAACAGCCAGAATAACCACAGGAAAGTTAACACCTTATTATCAAAGATCAGACCCAACAGGCCTAAAAGTCCTAAATATTGGATTTTTTCGCAGAATCGAACAAAGCGTTTCAAATTTTTCCCTCCTCACTAAAGAAAAATAGTTCCTCCACCGTACAGGAAAACACTTTGGCAATATCCATAGCCAGCTTTAGCGATGGGTTATATCGGCCCTTCTCCAAGTTGATGATCGTTTCCCGCCGTACACCAACCAGCACAGCTAATTCGTCCTGTGTTAAGTTATGTCTTGCCCTGTATTCGCGCATTTTTGTAGTCAAAGCCATGTTTTCAATCCTCCCGCTGCTCTTTTATCTCAAGAGCTGTAAGCGCAATTGTAAAACAGAACATGGAAACGACATAGCAAGAAGCCAGTGCCATATTGCTTGTCAGAAATTCAGGAAACAAAATCCGTACAGCTAAGGCAAGCCCGGTGGCTCCAACTCCTGAAAAGAAACCGAAGCTTGCTGCCCTTCTGACATTCTGTTGAAACATTTCATCCGGTGTCACAAAGAAATAGCGGATATAATAAGCAAAGCCAAAAAAACCAAGGAATGGCTTATGCTCCGTAGCTATTCCTAAAATCCCCAAAAGTGCAAGGACGGACAAAAATCCTAATTTATTCGCCTTCATAGCTGCTCTCCTACAGTGGTATATTTATAACATTATGTTAGAAATGTACCACTAATACAGTTTCATGTCAATAGGTTCAAATAAGCTTAAAAGCAATATTCCCCTGGAAGACGAAGGCTTTTAACCGTAACTGACTTTGGCAGGCGCTTTGTGTGCAATCTATTTATTGAAGCTGGTACGGAAGTACCGGTATAATCGGCAATGGTACTTTATCGGCAAAGCTGGTCGACAATCGGCACAACGCGTTAAATTAATACATAAAGAAGCATATCCCTATGTAATGTGTCAAAACGCCCAGAAATACAAATATATGCCAGACCATATGATGGTATTTAAAGCCTTTTTTTGCATATATGGCAGCACCTACTGTATAGAAGATACCTCCTCCGAGAATCAGCCAGAAAAGTACCGGGTTAGCCTTCTGAAAAAAGAGCGGCATGAAAATCACCAGACTCCAGCCCATAATAAGGTAAATCATCAAGGATATTTTAGGTATGGATTTTCTTGAAATGGATTTGTATAAAATACCAAACAAAACCATTATCCATTGGATTGAGAGCAGTACTATTGCCTGCCAGCCACCGATTACAGATGCGGCAATGGGAGTGTATGTACCTGCAATTGCTATGTATATGCAGATATGGTCCATGATCTGCATAACACGCTTGTGGGTGGTATCATGTTCCATGATATGATAGAAGGTTGACATCAGGAACATCAGAAAAATACATATACTGAAAATTGTTACACTGGCCACGTCCACAAGAGAACCTTTGGTATACGCGGTAATAATAACAAACGGAAAGGCAGATAATACCATCAGTGCCGGAACACCATGGGTTATGGCATTGGCAACCTCTTCGCCGAAAGTGAGTTTAACTGTTTTTTTAGGCATATTAACCTCCATAAGTTCACAGGTTAGTTTGGAAGGCAAGTGCAAGTGATGTCTTTCAAGCTGACCTTCCTAAGAATTGACAATATTATATATAGTAATAAATTTAGCACTGTTCAACCTGAATTTCAATTATTTCTTGTTTATATTCTGATTCTGCAATTTCAAACGAATAAAAAAATCAGGTGGTGGAAAATTAATACATATACAATTCAATTGGAATAAATTGATAGATTCGTTTGATAGAAATTGCGGAATAGAATATAATAATTATAACCAGGTAATAATTATAATGTTAATATACGTTCCAAGGGAGATTATATGAACAAAAAAGGAATTGTAATATCTGAGGTAGACGGCAGAAAAACAGTCACCGGACTGGGTTATTATGAAACTGAGACAGTAAGAGACTTCAAGCAGCTGGTTAAGAACAGTATTCAACAGTTCCAGGATAAGGCTGCTTTTAAATTTAAGGCTTACGGAAAAATCAAGGTTAAATCCTATAAAGAATTTGGAGATGAAATAGATGCTCTTGGCACGGCCTTGCACGGCCTGGGGCTTAAGGATAATAGAATTGCGGTAATAGGCGAAAACAGATATGAATGGGCGGTAGGCTTTTTTGCCATTGTAAACGGTACAGGTGTTGCAGTTCCCCTGGACAAGCATCTGCCTGAGGTGGAAATTGAGAATCTCATCAGCAGGGGCAAGGTTGATGCCATCATTTACAGTAAACATTTTGATTCAGAAATGCTGCAGCTGGCCAAAAGAGATACCGGCATTCAATATTTTATATGTATGGATGAACTGGAAGGAGTATATCCTTCAAATTTTCATAGCCTTTCAAAGCTTATAGGTGAAGGCAGTGAGCTGCTGAAAGCAGGAAACAGGAGTTTTGTCGACGCTGTAATCGACCCTGAAAAACTGTCGCTTCTGCTTTTTACTTCGGGAACAACAAGTATGGCAAAGGGTGTAATGCTGAATCAACGAAATATATGTTCCGATGTCAGTGCCGTCACATCAATAATCAAGGTGTACCCAAATGATGTGCATCTGTCAATTCTACCTCTGCACCATACCTTTGAACTTTCGGCAGGAATGTTGTTTATGGTAAAAAACGGTGTTACTGTCGCCTATGCGGAAGGTATCAAGCATATAGCAAAGAATCTTAAGGAATTCGATGTAACTCTGCTTGTGGTAGTTCCGGCCATACTGGAGGCAATGTACAAAAAGCTTCAGGAAGGTCTGAAAAAAGCCGGTAAAGCCGGTACGGTTAAGACTCTGGGCAGGGTGTCAAATGCTTTGTCGGCGGTAGGTATAGATATCAGAAGAAAGTTATTCAAAAAAATTCTCGAACAGATAGGTCCCGGTTTGAGGCTTGCAATATCAGGGGCTGCCCCTATCGACAAGGAAATCATACACGGTTTCGGAACCCTGGGACTAAAGGTTATTCAGGGGTACGGGCTGACCGAAACCTCACCGGTGGTTGCTGCCAATAATGACTTTTACAATAAGGCCGGAACTATCGGACAGCCTATGAAGGGGATCGAAATCGCAATAGATAATCCCGATGAAAGCGGAATGGGAGAAATCGTAACAAGAGGTCCGAATGTTATGATGGGGTACTACGAGGATGAGGCGGCTACAAGGGAGGCAATTGATGATCAAGGCTGGTTCCATACAGGAGATCTTGGTTTTATAGATGATAAAGGGTTTACAACCATCACAGGAAGAGCGAAATCAATGATTGTATTCACCAACGGCAAGAAAGCATTTCCAGAGGAGTACGAAATGTTGTTAAATAATATTGAAGGTGTCAAGGAATCCATTGCATGGGGAAACACAGCTCCTGACGGAGATATTCAGGTCTGTGCCAAAATTGTCATTAACGAAGCGGCAATTGCTGAGAAGTGGGGCAGGAAACCGGGTGACGCAGAGATAGCCGAAATGGTTCAAAGGGAGATCAAGGTTCTTAATCAGGATATTCCGCAATATAAAATTATAAGGTACTTTGTATTGAGCTATGAAGAGCTTGTAAAAACAACCACACTGAAAATAAAGAGACCGGTTGAACACAACAAGGTATCGGAACAGCTGCTGAAGGCCGGTACCAATATGAGAAAAGCAAATGGTAAAGTTATAGAACAGCTTTAGTAATGAAAACATTCAAACCACCTGTCTTTGGGCAGGTGGAATTTTTTTATTGTTCTGCAGAGTTTAATTTCTTCGCCTTTGTTCCTGTCAGAATAATAGAAGCAGATAGCATTTTAAGCTTTGGTGTAGTATAATCACGTGAGGTAAATATTTTAATTAAAAAACTTACAAATTTTATTTTAGTGGGGGAGTAATGAAAAAAGCAGTATTTGGAGATAAAACTTTTTATTATAAACTGATTACCCTGGCAATACCTGTTATAATGCAAAATCTGATCACCTCTTCACTTAGTATGGTCGACAGCGTTATGGTTGGAAAGCTGGGCAATGAACCTGTGGCAGCAGTGGGCATTGCAAATCAGTATGGTCTGCTTGTGTTTCTAATATACGCGGCTATTCACAGCGGAGCGGGAATTTTTATAGCACAGTTCTGGGGAAAAAGGGATTATGAAAATATTGGCAGGGTAGTTAATATCGGTGCAGCTCTGGCAGTGGGGGTTTCATTGATATTCTCAATTGCAGGCAGCCTTTTTCCTGCCCGGATAGTGGGTATTTTTAATACCAATCCCCTGGTTATTGAATTGGGTTCGGATTTTTTAAGAATTTTCAGCTTTAGTTTTGTTTTTGCCGCTGTCAGTTTTGGAATAAGCGTAAATCTTAGAAGTATAGGCAAGTCGGCTATGCCTATGGTAATCAGCGGAATAGCACTTGGGATAAACACCCTGCTAAATGTTCTTTTAATATTCGGTATGTGGGGCTTTCCTGCCATGGGTGTAAAGGGTTCGGCAACGGCTACATTGATATCGAGAGTGATTGAAATGGGTATTTTTTTGGTTGTAAGCTGGAGATATTATGATATATTACGTATAAGAATAAAGGTGTTGAGGACGGTCACTTCCGACCTGTTTAAACGTGTAACGGCAACCATGATCCCGGTAATTTTGAATGAAATATGCTGGGGACTGGGTTTTGCAGTATATTCGGTGGCATATGGCAGAATCAGTACCGAAGCTTTTGCAGCGGTCCAGATAACAAACAATATTACAAATTTGTTTTTAGTGGCAGGTTTTGGAATGGCCAGTGCTTCGGCCATAATGGTAGGACATGTTATAGGAGCCGGAGAAGAGCACAAGGCAAGGGAGTATGCCTGGAAGTTTGTCATGCTTTGCCTGCTGGGAGGAGTTGTGCTGGGGGTGGCACTGTATTTCACCGCACCTGCCGTGGCCAACCTGTTTGAGGTTACCGCCGATGTATTAAGAACGGCAATAATAATACTTAATATCAATGCCTTCATTATCCCGATACGTCTGACCAATATAGTATCAATTGTGGGAATATTAAGAGGCGGAGGGGATGCAGGCTTTGCGTTCAAGGCAGAAGGCCTGACCATGTGGCTGATAGGAGTTCCCTTGGCTTTTTTCGGGGCGTTTGTGCTCAAACTGGAAGTTCAGTGGGTGGTACTGCTGGTAATGGCGGAGGAATTGGTCAAGATGACTGCCTCCGTAATAAGGCTGAAATCAGACAAATGGATAAAAAATGTAGTAATAGAGGTATAATTATATTAACCGAACGCGTTGTGCTGGTTGGTTGACAGGTGAGAGTAAATTTACCCGGCACAACGAGTTAAATTAAATATTAGCAATAGGAGATCAGATATGATAGTTAAAAAGGCAGAGCATGTAATAACGGCTGTAAAGCCCAACCAGTACCCAGCTACCGGCTATCCCGAGATAGCTTTTGTAGGCAGATCAAATGTTGGAAAATCTTCAATTATAAATACTCTGGTAAACAGGAAAAATCTTGCGCGTGTTGGCGGAACACCGGGAAAAACCAGGCAGATCAACTTTTTTAATGTAAACGATACTTTTTTTCTGGTGGATTTGCCCGGTTATGGTTTTGCCAATGTCTCAAAGGAAATGAAAGCCTCCTGGCAGAACATTATAGAAACATATTTGTACTCAAGGAAGGAAAACAATCTTAAACTGATTGTACTTCTTGTGGATATCAGGCATTCTCCGAGCAAGGATGATATTACCATGAATCAGTGGCTCAGAGGTTTTGGACTGAATACTTTGATAATTGCCACCAAGGCTGACAAAATATCCAGGTCGCAAATTAATGTGAGGGTCAATGATATAAAGAAAGTGTTGCAGTTGAGCAATACCGACAAAGTAATACCATTTTCCTCTGAAAAGCGCATTGGAATTGAAGCCGTATGGGGCGAAATAGATGAAAATCTGAGGAAAGTAATTGAGGACAGCCTGAAGCTGAACCATGGGGCTGAAGCTGAGATGAACGAATAGTTTTTTGGAGCTGTGAATATGGAAAAATATAATTATAAAAATGAAGAAATAAAACTTAGAAAAAAGCTTAGAAATATGAGAATTATTTCGACTTCCCTGCTGGTATTCATGACCGTTGTTTTTTTGGTTATGAAAAGGTATGAAGACAGAGGTCTTTTGTTCTCTTCCATCACTGCTTTTGCGGAAGCGTCAATGGTAGGAGCTCTGGCCGACTGGTTTGCGGTGGTTGCACTTTTCAGACACCCGCTTGGCCTGAGGATTATACCGCATACCGCTATTATTCAGAATAATAAACAAAGGATTGCCAGGGCTTTATCCAATTTCGTAGTATCAAATTTTTTTACTCCGGAGCTTATCAGATCCAAACTTGATAAAGTTGGATTATCTTCAAAGGTATCGGAATATATTACTTCCAACAGGGAAAAAATATCCCGGGGAATAGCGGCCAGACTTCCCGGTGTTATTAACCCTGTTGTGGATGACTCAAAGCTTAAACTGTATCTGACGGCACTGGTAAACAAAAAAGCAGAGGAAATCAGGCTGTACCCTGCTCTGGCTGCCATTATCGGACCAGTTACAGAAGGAGGCTATCACAAGCCGCTGGTCAAGTCAATGCTCAATGTTACATATAAGTATATCGAAGACAATAAGGAAAATACTCTGCTTGTGCTGGGCGGAATCAACAAGACACTTGCCATGCCCATCATAGGTGATCTTATATACAAAAAGATACTTGACTATCTGTCGGAACAAATCGATGCACTTGATAATGACGAGGATGCCGCCATAAACAAGCTTATTATCTCTGCTCTTCCAAAGCTGTTGGAGGATATGCGCCATGATGAAGAACTGATAGAAAAAGGAGAGCAGCTGAAAGTCCGGCTGATTGAGTCTCCGGTTTTCAGTGATCTCCTTGAGAGAACTGTTGGAGTTTTGGCAGAACTGAAAAATTCATTTTTACAGGATGAAGAGAGAGTGGTTAAAAAAGTCGGTGCCGTCCTGGATATGGCCGTTAACGGAATCGAGTCAAATGCCGGCCTGAGAGAAAATATCAATGCTGCTGTTATAGAACTGGCCGGAGGGATGGTAGCTCTTTATGGTGATAAAGTAGGGGCACTCATATATGATACCATGGACAGCTGGGAAACCAGGGACATGGTTGACAAACTTGAGGTTCAGGTGGGAGCCGATCTCCAGTATATAAGGATAAACGGAACGGTTATAGGTGGCCTGGCAGGTCTCGCCATTCACCTGCTTACACAGTTTTTGTATTGATTGCTGTATTGATTAATTACATGGTCGGTTTAACGGCAAATTTCCTTGTGATATAAAAAAGGAGGGGACGCGGATTAATGGACAGATTTAAAGCAACTAAAAAAGTTGCATTGCTGGGTATTGCAGCAAATATTTTCCTGCTTTCCATCAAACTGACTGCCGGATTTTTAAGCCGCAGCCAGGCTATGATAGCCGATGGCTTCAACAGTGCGGGGGATGTATTTGCATCGGTTTTGACTCTGGTTGGAAACAGTATTGCAAGCAAGCCGGAAGACAATGATCATCCTTATGGGCATGGCAAGGCCGAATATATTTTCTCCATGATAATAAGCCTGTCTCTGATGTTTATTTCCTTTACCATATTCAGAAGTGCACTTTCTTCCATAATCAACGAATCTGCTTTTCAAACTTCGTGGTTTCTTATAACTGTGGCCGTTGTTACCATAGCTTTAAAACTGGTACTGTTTCTTTATACGAACCGTGTGGGAAAGGTGCTGGACAATTTATTGGTGCTGGCAAACTCCGAAGACCACAGAAACGACGTATTTGTCACTGCAGGAACCTTGATCGGTATTGTCATGGGGTATTTCGGCTTTAGCTGGGTGGATGGTGCTGTTGGTATAGGCATCTCTCTATGGATATTTTATACCGGTATAAAAATATTCATCAGTTCTTTTAAGGTCCTGATGGATACCGATATTGACCCTGCTTTTAAAGCAAATACCTATGTGCTTGTGAAAGGGATCAACGGCGTGGATCATATCGACAGTATAAATGCAAAGCCCGTGGGCGCAGGTTATATATTGCTTATAAAGGTGTCTGTAGACGGTGAAATGTCTGTTAACGAGAGTCATAAAATCGCCTCCGAGATCAAAGCCAGGGTCAAGGATATCAAGGGTGTCAAGGATGCGGTTGTTCATATCAACCCTTGCTGATAAAACTGTCCCAATATTCCTTATAGTGCCGGGCTTTATGCCTGGACGAGGGGTAGTCTGTATTTTGATCCAATTTATGTTAAATATTGAAATAAATTTTATTGTTTAGCTTTCTTGAGCGGGGGTACATATATAAACGTTGCCGAAAGGCCGGAAAAAGCTTAAGCTTAATTAAATTTTTAAATAATATTTACTTAATGGAGGATTAGTGACTATGAAAAAATTTGTCTGTTCAGTTTGTGGTTATGTTCATACAGGAGATGCGGCACCGGACAACTGTCCGCAGTGCAAGGCCCCAAAGGAAAAGTTTGCAGAGCAAACAGAAACTTCCGCAGCATGGGCTGATGAGCACAGAATAGGTGTTGCTGCCGGAGTGGATGCTGAAATTCTGGAAGGCTTGAGAGCCAACTTTATGGGTGAATGTACTGAAGTGGGCATGTATCTTGC